>DASUFX010000280.1:0-8303 GCA_036274355.1 Kofleriaceae bacterium
ATCGCGAGGAACTGACGCGTGGTGCGGCGATACGGCGCGAGTAGCCAACGCACGCGGACCTCGAACGCGCTCGGCGCGCCTGCCGCTTCGAGCTTGCGCGCGGCACAGCCCTCGAGGAAGAACGTCAGCGCGCTCGCCGGCCAGCGTGCGGTGATCGAGTCGTCGTAGATCTCGCGCCACGCACCGCGGTCGGCGGCGTCGACGGCGAGCCACTCGCCGGCGAGCTCGCGAACGAGTGGATGGTTCTCGACCATCTCGGCGGTCGAGCGCATCAGCTGGCGCGTCGTCTCGGCGTCACCGCGTGCGGCCGCGAGTAACGCGGTCATGATGATCTCGGCATCGCCGAGCGGTACGCGCTTGTCGCGCTTCGCGATCAGCCAGGCCTCGTCGGCGGGCTTCGGCTTCATCGAATGCGCCCACGTCGCGCAGCACAGCCCGTACGCATCGCTGTCGTCCACGCTGACGAAGTGCGCGACCCAGAACGACGTGCGCACGAGCCCGAGTGGGACGAGCACGCGCCGCGACAGGATCGGCTGCAGTGGCGGCGTCACGAAGATCACGATCACCGCGATGCCGAGGTACCACATGCCGACGTAAAACATCGCCCACGCGGCGAATAGCCCGGCGCTGATCAACAGCGAGGCGAGCAGCGCTGCTGCGAACGAATACCCGTAGTACGGCAAACCGCGCTGGCGCCGGCGCGCATCGAGCGCGAGCCGATGCAGGCGAACGAGCAAGATATACGGCAGCGCGTACAACTATGGTCTCCAGCCCAGCGCGGGCCGTAGCGACGGTCGCTTCGGTTCCTCTTCGATGCTCGCCGGTTCATCGGCGTGAGCGGGCGCGTGTCGCGCCCACAGCTCGGCGACGAGGCGTTGATACGGATCGCGGAGTGCCGCCACGGCCGCACGCACCAGCTCCGGTGTGCGCGGGCGCGGCCCGAGCGGCGTCGCGTACGTCAGCGCGTCCGGGAAATTCAGCTCGAGCATGCCGAGCAGCTTCTGGGCCTCGCGCTCGATCTCGATCCGGCTCGCGTCGGGCGAGATGCCGAGGACGAAGAACGGATTCTCGGCGATCTTCGCGCTCACCGGACTCCCGAATCGAAGCCACGCTTGCGCGCTTCGCTGTCTTCCGGCAACAGCTGCCACAGCGCCTTCACGACGCGGCGCAGCTCCTCGGTGTCTCCGCGATCGATCGCGACTTTGCCTTCGGCGACGAGCCGGTTCGCCTTCGGCAGGTCGCGCGCACGCGACACCTCCGACGCGGCGTCCTCGAAGTACCACTCCCAGGCTTCCGGCGTGCGATTGAACGCCGCGCTCGAGAGACGCTGCGCGAGGCGCATCTGGCGCTCGAGCTCCGGTGCGTCCTTGTCCTTGCGCGCCTTGTCCATCGCAGCCAACACGTCCTGCAAGAGCGCGCGCTCGGCGTCGGTGCCATGGAAACCGACCGTCGACGATGCGGTGATCGCCGCTTGCCGCGCGGCCGCGTCGAGCTCGGGCCACTTGCGCGCGAGATCCGCCTCGGCCATCGTCGCGTCGACGTCGAGCAGTGCGCGGCGTGCGCGTTGCGCTGCGTCGGCATCGCCGCCGTGTGCCGCGTCGATGTCGCGCTCCGCTTCGGACAACCGCGCTTCGAGGCGATCGAGCTTTTCGATCACCTGGCCGAGGCCATGCCGGAATGCGTCGGTGCGCAGATCCATCAGCTGCCGGCGCAGGTCGCGGATCGCGCTGTCGAGCGCCTCGGGTGACGCGTCCGGCACGAGCAGATGCGCGACCTGCTCGAACACCTGACCGATCACCGGCACGAGTGCGCGCGCACTCAGGCGACCGCCGCGGTCGAGCTCGATCGTCACTTCGACCGGCGAACCGGTCGGCACCGTGTCCTTCACGGTATCGCCGCCGATGTCGAGCGTGCCGACGAGCCGGCAGAGGTGTGCCTGGTCGAGCTCGCCTTGCACGATCGGAATCCGCAGCACGCTTTCTTTGCTGCCCTTCGCGACCGTCTCGACGGTGTGATGCGTGAACGTACGGCGCGCGGGCAGGGGAGCACCGCGCTCGAGGTACGTCTGAACGTGGCCGTTCGCGAGCGCGACGCCGAGCGTGCGCGACAGTGGCGGGTCACCGATCGTCAGGCCCTGCACGATCGTGAGCGACGGCGGGGACACGGCGATCTTGTCGCCTGCGGCATTCACCGCTTCGATCGTGAACGTGCACGCGCGGCGCGGCAGCAATGTCACGCTCGTGAGCCACGTGCCGTCTTCGCCGACCGTCGCATCGGCGCTCGACCATGCTCCGTCGTTGCGCACGAGCTTCACCTTGGCCGGCGGGTTGTCGCCGACGAACTTGCCGACAACGTGCGGCGTGAGATCCGACGACACCGCCGGATACTGCAGCCACACCTGGCGGCCCGCCGTATGCGTCTGCGCCACGCCACGGCCGTCGAGGCCTGCGGTTGCCGCGTAGAGCGCGGCGCCTTGCGCGACGAGCGTCATCGGATCGTGGCCTTCGGCAATCGGCGCTTCGAGACGCGCCGCGACGCGCTGGCGCACGATCGGCATCACCGTCGGTCCCCCGACGAGCACGACCTTCGCGAGCCGGCCGGGGCCAAGGCCCTGCGCGGTGAGCAGGCGCACGCAGACATCGAGCGCGCGATCGACGAGCGGCGCGCACAGGCTCTCGACCGTCGCGCGCGTCAGCTCGAGATCGACCTCGACGTCCTGACCGTCGATCACGAGCGGCTGGGCGAGCGTGACCTGTGCACGGTCGCTGCGCGACAGCTCGATCTTCGCGTCCTCGGCTGCGATCCGTAGCGCGCGCAATGCCGCCGAGTGCTCGGGGTTCTTGCGGCTCGGCACGACCGTCAGCTGCGACGCGAGGTGCTCGGTGATCCGCCAGTCGAAGTCGCGGCCGCCGAGGAAGTTGTCGCCATCGTGACCGACGACGCGCAGCAGACCATCGCGAGTCTCCAGCAACGACGCGTCGAACGTGCCGCCGCCGAAATCGAACACGAGCCACGAGCCACCGCCATCGTCCTCGGCGCGCCAGCCCGCTGCGAGCGCCGATGCGATCGGCTCCTGGAGCAATTCGACGCGCTCGAACCCGGCGAGTCGGGCAGCCTCCGACGTCGCAGAGCTCTGCGGCAGCTCGAACAGCGCGGGCACTGAAATCACCGCGCGCTCGATGGTGGCGCCGAGTTGATCCGCGATGTCCTGCCGCAGTGCCTTGAGGACTTCGGCCGATAGCTCTTGCGGCTTCTTCTTCACGCCCGCCGCGGGAAAATCGATCTGCTGATCGGTGCCCATCAGCCGCTTGAACTCCGCGGCCGTGTTCGCCGGATCTTGTTCGACGAAACGGCGCGCGCGGGTGCCGACCGTGACGCGTCCTTGTTTGTCGATGCGCACGACCGAGGGCGTGACGCTCGCGCCTTGCGCGTTGCGTACGACCGCCACGTGCTCGCCATCGAACACAGCAGCTGCCGAGTTCGTCGTCCCCAGATCGATCCCTACAAACAGCGGAGTTTCACCCACCGCCGGAGTCTAGCGCAGGGGTCAGGCTCGAGTTGTACGAGTTGCCAGACTGACAACTCATACGAGTCATGTCTGACCCCTATCGCGAAGCTGTGCTTAGCGCTGGCGGTAGACGATGAAGCCGCGGGTCGGGTCGTACGGCGACACGGCGACGGTCACGCGGTCACCGAGCACCACGCGGATGCGGTGCCGGCGCACTTTGCCCGCGAGCTTGGCGAGGACCTCGTGGCCGTTGTCGAGCTTGACGCGAAAGTTGCCGCCCTTCGCGATCAAGATGACCTCGCCATCGAGATGAACTAGCTCTTCCTTACTCACAGGTGGGCCCTTGGTTAGCACTAACGACCGGCCAGGAAAAGCGCTTTGGGCCCCAAGGTGATCTACCCTTTGCCGGTAAATGGACCGCCAGCCTCCTCGCGCCACAAGCGACGAGATCGACCTGTATATCCGGACCTACTACTCGCTTCTGAGGTCCAGCGGCGACGTGCGCGTTCGCGCGTTCGAGGAGGCTCACCTGTTCTCACGGTCGAGCCTGCACCTCGGTGCCGAGGACCCCAATCCCGACCTTGCGGCGTTTGCGTACAGCGCTGCGCGCCTTCCTGACTGCATGCCGAACATCCGGCGCATCGTGCTCGGCCAGAGCCCGGTGCAGTTCCGGGCAGCAGGATTCCCGATCGAACGCTGGCAGGTCGTCCGCACGCGCGGCCGGCGCCGGCCACTGCGCTGGGACGGTGGCCAGACGCTGGCGGTGTTCGTCGCATCGGGCTCGGATATCGACGACCTGGTTCCGATCCTCACCGCGTATCAGATCGAGTGGAACAAGCTACGCGAGCGGCTGATTGCGGCTCGGGTCACCGATGTCGCGGATGATGCCGCGATCGCCGCGGCGCTCGGAACCGATGATGTGGATGTCGCACGCCTGCGCGGCGCACTTGGCCCGTCGTCCGATCAGATCCTGCGCGACATGATCGCGCACGACTGCGATGTCTTCGTGCGCCTGCTCGACGGCTCGTTCCGCGAATATCAGCGATCCGCGCAGCGGTGGTGGAACGCGATTCTGCCGAGCGTGCCTCAGGGCCGGCCGGTGTACTTCGTGTCGTCGAACAGCCACTCGCTCGCGAACCTGCTCGGTGGCTACGCGCGCGGACACCGTGACGAGATCGTCGCGTTCTTGCGGCGCCGCAACTTCGAGAATCTCGCACCGGCCTACGACGAGGCCATCGCGGCCGGCAAGGAAGCCGACGCGACCGCGATCCTCTACTACTCGCTGCGCGCGTTCATTCACGAGCCCGGCAACAACGGCCGCATGGATCTCGTGCAGAAGCTCGACCTCGAGGCCGGCATTCGCGCGATCGGCTCGCCGGGCAAGATCGACGTCGACGCGCAGGTGATCGACCTCGCCGAGCTCAAGGTCGAGAACCTCGATCCGCGCGTGTGCGTGCCGGGCATCGAGAAGCTCGTCAACAGCCGCGCCGTCATCATCAACATCGACTACCCGCTCGGTATGGCGTCGTATCACCACCTGTCGGCGATCGCGCTCGGTGTCGACGATCTGCGCGGCATCTACATCATGGGCAAGGCCGCGACGCTCAACGGCCGCGTCGGCGACGTCATGATCAGCAAGGTCGTGCACGACGAGCACTCGCGCAACACGTACTTGTTCAAGAACGCGCTCGTCGCCGCCGACGTGCAGCCGTTCATGCGGCACGGCACCGTGCTCGACAATCAGAAGGCGCTGACCGTGCGGTCGGCATTCTTGCAGAACCGCGAGTACATGGACGTGTTCTACCGCGAGGGCTACACGGTGATGGAGATGGAGGCGGGGCCGTACCTCTCGGGCGCGTACGAGATTGCCGAGCCGCGGCGCCATCCGCAGAACGAGATCGTGTCGCTCGTCGATCAATCGAACTTCGAGCTCGGCGTCATCCACTACGCGTCGGATACGCCGTACTCGCGACGCCAGTCGCTGCTCTCGAAGAGCTTGTCGTACTTCGGCATGGAGAGCACGTACGGCTGCGCGATCGCGATCGCCCGGCGCATCTTCGCGAACGAGCTCGCGAGGCAGACTTGACCGACAAGGCTGACGTCCTCGTCATCGGCGCTGGCGTCAGCGGGCTCGGATTTGCGAACTGGTGGCGCGAGCTGCACCCCGACGCGCGCGTCGTGGTCTGCGAGTCAGAGGCGGACCCCGGCGGCTACTGCCGCACGATCGTGCGCGACGGCTTCGTCTGGGACTACTCCGGCCACTTCTTTCACTTCAAAGATCCGTCGGTCGAGCAGTGGCTGCGCGCGAAGATGCCCGGCGAGGACATCCGCACCGTCGAGCGCGTCGCGAAAATCCGCTACGCCGGTCGCGATATCGACTTTCCATTTCAGACGCACATCCATCAGCTGCCGATCGACGAGTTCCTCGAGTGCCTCACGGCGCTGTTCTTTCGCCCTACGAGCGACGAGCCGCCACACAGCTTCGGCGAGATGCTGTACCGCCGGCTCGGTGCCGGCATCACCGACAAGTTCCTGCGCCCGTACAACGAGAAGCTGTACGCGACGAACCTCGACACGCTCGACGTCGACGCGATGGGCCGGTTCTTTCCGCACGCCGACATCGCCGACATCATCGGCAACATGCGTCCCGGGCATCGCAAGCACGGGTACAACGCGACGTTCACGTATCCAGCGGGCGGCGCGGTTCGCTACATCGAGGCGCTGATGCGCGCGTTGCCGGCCGGCACGGTGTCGTGCGACGAGCCGATCACCTCGATCGATCTCGACAGCCGCATCGCGACGACGCCGAAGCGTACGATCGCGTTCGACCGGATCGTCAGCTCGGCGCCGCTGCCGGCGCTCGCGTACATGTGCAAGCTCGAGCACGACCCGGCCGTGTTCACGTCGAACCAGGTGCTCGTGTTCAATCTCGGTTTCGACCGCAAGGGCATGCGCGACATCCACTGGATGTACTTTCCGGATCCGGCGACCGTGTTCTATCGAGTCGGCTGGTACGACAACATCCTCGACGGCGATCGCATGAGCCTCTACGTCGAAATCGGTGCGGCTGATGGCGCGACGTTCGAAGTCGATGCGCTGCGCCAGCGGGTGCTCACCGACCTCGCGCGAGAAGGTATCGTGACCGATCACAAGCTCGTCGCCGAGCATCACGTCGCGCTCGATCCCGCATACGTGCACATCACGCGCGCGTCGCTCGCCGAGACGAAGCGGTTGCGCGACCTGCTCGCGAGCAAAGGCGTGCACTCGGTCGGCCGCTACGGCGGCTGGACGTACTGCTCGATCGAGGACAACTTGATCGAGACGCGAGCGCTTGCCCGCAGCTTGTAGCTAGGGTGCCGGGATCCGAACGACGACGTACTTGCGATCGCTGAGCGCGATCACGTCGATGACCTTGCCGTCGGTGAGCGCCATCGCGGGCGCGCTGCGCCGGTCGTACACGGGCATCGCCCGAGCGGGCAGGGTGTAGAACACCGGCGGTTTGTCCTCGGCCCAGACGCCGACAACGCCGTCGTGCGACGCGATCGCAACGAGCTTGCCCTTGATCGCAGTGACGTTCGCGTACTCGGGCGCGCCGCTCGGAATCGTGACCGTTCGGCACTTGTCGGTGCAGATCGCGACATCGCGATGCGCCTCGGGGTTACGCACGATCGCCGTGTCGGCCGTGCAGCCCTGCAGCTCGTAGAACGACGGCAGCTGAACGCGATCGAGTGGGCGGCCGCCGCCGAACGCGATCACCTCGTGCTCGTTGCCCGGCAGCCACACGCGATCGGTCGTCAGGCACGGTTGTGCGCCGAACGTCGCGGGCAGCTCGAACGACTCTTCGCCGCCCGTCTTGAACAGCGTCGCGTGGCTCACCTTGTCGGGCGTCGTCCACACGAGCGCGACACGGCCGTCGAGGTCGCTCGATGCCAGCGCGTTGTCGATCTTGAGCGTCGTGGCCGGCGTGAGCACGTTCGCCTTTGCGTGCGCGACAACGAGCGACTGGAATGCGCCGTAAATGATCGTGCCTTCGTTCAGCGTGCCGCTGACGGCCGCGACGGTCACCGAACCAATGCGCTCGCCGCTTTTCAGCGTCGGGTTGTCGGAGACCATGTTGCCCGTCGGCGGAATCGGCGACGTGACCGCGAGTTTCGTCGGGGTGGCGATCACGCCCTCGGCGTCCATCGCGCCTGCGAGTAGCTCGCCGACGCTGTCGCGCTTGCTGCCCGTAACCTTGAGGGTCAGGTCGCCCGCGGTCGCGCCCCAGGTCGCATCCGGGACCGAGCGCATCGAACCCGGACCGACGCGCGTGACCGACGGGTTGCCACCGGGCGAAAGGCTGATCTGGATCTCTCGGCTCCCGGTCTTGCCGTACAGCACGACGCCGTGTGCGGAGGGCGGCGAGGTGACCTCCACCGAGGTCACGGGATCCTTGCCGTCGACGAGCGGCACCATCTGCGCGGACGGCAGCACGGCGCCGGTCTGCTGGTTTGCCGGCATCTCGGCAACGCTGCGCAGCTTCGCACGTGCGGCGTCGAGCGCATCGAGCGCGCCGGGCAGCGGATCCTCGGCGCCGGCCGAGCCGTCGACATGCTGGACGAACGCGAGTGCGGTCTTCTGCGCCGCCTTGTCGAGGTCATTCCACGCGGCTTCGACGGCGTCGACGCCGGTGTCGTCCCCGTTCCCGCGCGACAGCTTGCTGACGATCGGCGTGCACTTGCCGCGGTCCCACGGATCGGGCGCCATCTCGCGAATCGCGTGCGCTTCGCTCGTCTTCGCCGAACCCGGCGACTTA
>DASUFX010000281.1:0-5354 GCA_036274355.1 Kofleriaceae bacterium
CTGCATCAGATGGCCGCGAAGAACGTGAAGACCGGCGGCGCGTCGCTGTGTATCGGCGGCGGTGAGGGCATCGCCCTGCTCGTGGAACGCGCATAATGGAGGTCAAGAAGCTCGGCGTCGTCGGCGCGGGCCAGATGGGGCAGGGCATTGCGCAGGTGGCAGCGCAGGCCGGTGTCGACGTGATCATCGTCGACGCCGCGCCCGACTTTGCTCAGATGGGCATCGGCAAGATCAAGAAAACACTCGATCGTCTCGTCGAGCGCAACAAGCTCGATGCGGCGGCGCGTGATGCGACGATGTCCCACCTGAAAGCTGGCGGCGGTCACCGCGATCTAAGTGAGTGTGACGTCGTGATCGAGGCCGCACCCGAGAAGGAAGAGCTCAAGCTCGGCATCTTCAAGAGCCTGGGCGAGGTCTGTCGCGACGACGCGATTCTGGCGTCGAACACGAGCTCGATCTCGATCACGAAGCTGGCGACCGCGTCGGGCAGACCCGATCGCGTGATCGGCATGCACTTCATGAACCCGGTGCCGCTGATGAAGCTCGTCGAGATCGTGCGCGGTCTGCCGACGAGCGACGAGACGAACACCACCGTGACCGACCTCGCGAAGCGCTTCGGCAAGACGACGATCGGCGCGCGCGACATTCCGGGCTTCATCGTCAATCGCATGCTGATTCCGCTCCTGAACGAGGCCTGCTACGGCCTCTACGAGGGCCTCGGCACCGCGGCAGATATCGATACGGGCGTGAAGCTGGGCCTCAATCACCCGATGGGTCCGCTCGAGCTGGCGGATCTGATCGGTCTCGATACGTGCCTCGCGATCGCCGAGGTGCTGCATCGCGAGCTCGGCGACGACAAGTACCGGCCGTGCCCGCTGCTTCGCCAGTACGTCGCGGCGGGTTGGCTCGGCAAGAAGGTGTTGCGCGGTTTCTACGAGTACGACGCGGCGGGTCAGAAGAAAGCGTGAACCGATGAGCTACCCCACGTTCAACACGATCACGATCAAGCAGGACGGCTCGCTGGCGATCATCACGATCAACCGCGAGGCAAAGCTCAACGCGCTATCGAGCGAGGTGATCAGCGAGCTGACGCAGGCGTGCGCCGCGCTCGAGGTCTCCGACGAGATTCGCGTGGTCGCCGTGACCGGCGCGGGTGCGAAGGCGTTCGTCGCCGGCGCCGACATCGCCGAGATGGTCGAGCTCACGGCGAACCAAGCGGCTGCGTTTGCGGCAGGCGGCCACGTGCTCGGTGAAGCGATCGAGAACAGCCAGAACGTGTGGGTCGCCGCGGTCAACGGCTTTGCATTCGGTGGCGGCTGCGAGCTCGCGCTGGCGTGTGACTTCGTCTACGCCGCAGAGAACGCGAAGTTCGGCCAGCCCGAGGTCAAGCTCGGCGTGATTCCCGGCTTCGGCGGCACGCAGCGGCTCGCACGCCGCGTCGGCGTTGCGAAAGCGAAAGAGCTGTGTATGACCGGCGATGCGATCGACGCAGCGGAAGCGCTGCGCATCGGCCTTGTCGACGCGGTGTTCCCGCAGGCCGAGCTCATGGGCAAAGTGAAAGCACTCGCCGAGCGCATCAGCGCGAACGGGCCGTTGGCCGTCGCCGAGGTGAAGCGGTTGATTCACCTCGGCCAGTCGACGACGCTCGACCATGCTTTGCAGCTCGAGCAGCGCAGCTTCGGATTACTGTTCGCAACCGAGGATCAACGCGAGGGGATGCGGGCGTTCCTCGACAAACGCAAAGCGCAGTTCAAGGGCAAATGAATTTCACACCCACTGAAGATCAGCTCGCGGTCCTCAAGATGGCGCGCGAGTTCGCGCAGAACGAGGTGCTGCCGAAGGCAGCCGAGATCGATCGCGAGCATCGCCATCCCGCGGAGCTCGTGAAGCGGATGGCCGAGCTGGGCTTCCTCGGCATCGCGGTGCCCGACCAGTACGGCGGCGCCGGCTTCGATCACGTCTCGTACGCGCTCGCGATGGAGGAAATCTCCCGCGCGTGCGCGTCGACCGGCGTGATCATGAGCGTGAACAACTCGCTCGTCTGCGACCCGATCTATCGGTTCGGCACCGACGCGCAGAAGAAGGAGTGGCTGACGCCGCTCGCGAGCGGCAAGCTGCTCGGCTGCTTCGCGCTCAGCGAGCCGGAAGCGGGCAGCGACGCGGCCGCGCAGAAGACGACCGCCGAGAAGCAGGCCGATGGGACGTGGGTCATCAACGGCACGAAGAACTGGATCACGAACGGTCCAGTCGCCGACGTCTGCGTGCTGTTCACGATGAACGACAAGGCGGCAGGCCACAAAGGCATCACCGCGTTCATCCTGCCGATGAAGACGAAGGGCGTCCGCTGCGGCTCGCCGGACGACAAGCTCGGTATTCGCGGCAGCAAGTCGTCGCAGATCTTCCTCGACGACGTGCGGTTGCCGGCGGACGCGGTGCTCGGCGACGTCGGTCGTGGCTTTGCGGTCGCGATGTCGACGCTCGACGGTGGCCGCATCGGCATCGCGGCGCAGGCACTCGGTATCGCGCGCGCCGCACTCGAGGACGCGCTCGCCTACGCGCAGCAGCGCCGCACGATGGGCAAGCCGATCATTCAGCACCAGGCGATCAGCTTCAAGCTGGCCGATATGGCGACCGAGATCGACGCGGCACGCCTGCTCGCGCTGCGCGCGGCGTGGCTCAAGGACAACAAGCTGCCGTACGGCAAGGAAGCCGCGATGGCGAAGCTGTATGCGTCGGACGTCGCGAATCGCGCGGCGCGCGAAGCGATCCAGATCTTCGGCGGAAATGGCTACGTGACCGAGTTCCCGGTCGAGCGGCACTTCCGCGATGCGAAGATCACGGAGATTTACGAGGGGACCAGCGAGATCCAGCGTCTGGTGATCGCGGGCTACCTTGCTAAAGGGGGATGAACCATGAAAGCAACGCTGTTCCTCGTAGTACTCGCGGCTACCGCATGCGGTGGCAAGAACAAGAACGACGCCAACGAGGGTGGCGGCGCGACGATCGATACGCAGGCGACGACCGGCGATCCGACCGATCGCTCGGGTAGCATGGTGCCTCCGGAGAAGATGGACGAGGTCAACCAGTTGCTCGGCCGCAAGCAGATGATCATTTCGCGTTGCCTATCGACGGCCGTCGAATCTGGCGAGGCGCCGAAGGGCGCAAAGGCGAAGATCACGCTCGAGATCTCGATCTCGCCCGGCGGCCAGGTCACGAAGGCCGAGGTCATCAAGGCGTCGCTCGACGTCAAGAGCGTCCAGGAGTGCGTGAAGGGTCACGTCAAAGAGATCACGTTCCCGACGCTGCCGAAGCAGTACGAGACCTCGTACACGTATGCGATGGAAGCGAACTAAATGAAGCGCGTAGTACCTCTCTTGCTCGTCGCGTGTGGCGGTAGCAAACCGCCGCCGCCCAAGGAGCCACCGCCTCCGGTCGAGAAGAAGGTAACGCGCGTTCCGATCGAGACGAACGAAGACGAGCCCGAAGATGGCGTCACGTTCACGAAGCAAAAGGGCTCGATCAGCAAAGAGAAGATCGATGCCGGACTCGCGCCGCATCAGCAGGCGATGATGGACTGCTACACGACGAAGGTCGGCAAGCGCCGCTTCGTCGGAGGCGAGGCCCGGCTGATGTGGGAGCTCAAGGCCGACGGCGCGATCAAGAGCGTCAAGCTCGACTCGAACCTCGGCGCGTGGGACATCGAGAAGTGCCTGCTCGACGTCGCATGGTCGGCGACGTTCGACAAGCCAACCGGCGCAGATGCCGAGTTCGACCTACCGCTTCAGTTCGCGGCGACGCGCTCGACGGCGATCTGGGACGAAGACATGGCGCTGCGCGCCGTCGGTGGCCAGCTCGCGCTGCTCGACGAGTGCCCGAACGGCGATCCGCTGCACAAGAACAAGCCCGGCAAGAAGCCACCGAAGAAGGTGGCGAAAAAGGCGCCCAAGAAAGCGCCGCCACCAGAGGCGCCCGCTGGTCCACCGGAGCGTCCGGAGCCGCGGCCACCGTCGAACGTGACGGTGACGATGTACATCGGCCCGCTCGGCAAAGCGCAATCGATCGGGTTCTCGTCGCCGACGTCAGAGGTCGGAAGCAAGTGGGCGAAGTGCGCGTCGGAAGTCGCCGCGTCGTGGCGGTTGCCGGATCCTCGCGGTCAGATCGCGAAGCTCGCGATTCGCTACAAGGCGGAGTAATGCAGTTCGCGCCGACCGAAGAGCAGCTGTTGGTTCAGCGCACGGCGCGCGACTTCGCCGACCGCGTGCTGATTCCGAAAGCGGCCGCGCGCGACGTCTCGTGCGAGTTCCCACTCAGCGAGATGAAAGAGCTCGGCAAGCTCGGCCTGCTGGGCATCGCGATTCCCGACGAGCTAGGCGGTTCTGGTGCCGGCATCATCGCGTACTCGCTCGCGATGCAAGAGCTCGCACGCGGCGACGCGTCGGTCGCGGTCGCGGTCAGCGTGACGAACATGGTCGGCGAGATGATCTGCCGCAACGGGACGCCGGAGCAGCAGAAGCGCTGGAACCCCGACCTCGCGTCAGGCGCGATTGTGTCGGGCGCATTCGCGCTGTCCGAGGCAGACGCCGGTTCCGATCCGGGCGCGATGCGCACGACCGCGACGAAGACCGCGACCGGCTGGCGCATCAACGGTGCGAAGCAGTGGATCACGACTGGCGATCAGGCGGGCGTGATGATCGTGTGGGCGGTGACCGACCCGACGGCTGGCCACAAGGGCATCACAGCGTTCATCGTGCCGGGCAAGTCAAAGGGCCTGACCGTCGCACGGCTCGAGGACAAGCTCGGCCTACGCGCGTCGAGCACGGCACAGCTCGTGTTCGACAACGTCGAGGTTGGCGACGACGCAGTCCTCGGCCAACCCGGCCAGGGCTTCGCGCTGGCGATGATGGCGCTCGACGGCGGTCGCATCGGCATCGCGTCGCAGGCGATCGGCATCGCGCGCGGCGCGCTCGAGGCGGCGGTGCGTTACGCGGGTGAGCGCAAGACGTTCGGCCAGCCGATCATCAAGCACCAAGCGGTCGGCAACATGCTCGCCGACGCGGCGACGTGGCTCGACGCGGCGAACTTGATGACGCTGCGCGCGGCGTACCTGAAAGAGACGGGGCAGCCGTTCTCCCAGCAGGCCGCGATGGCGAAGCTGTTCGCGAGTGAGCACGGCTGGAAGATTTGTGACATCGCGCTGCAAGTTCACGGCGGCTACGGCTACGTGAAGGATTTTCCTGTCGAGCGCGCGCTGCGTGACGTGCGCGTCACCCGCATTTACGAGGGCACGAGCGAGATCCAACGCATCGTCATTGCCCGCAACTTGCTGAGAGGTCAGTCATGAGTGATCGCAAGCT
>DASUFX010000282.1:0-15330 GCA_036274355.1 Kofleriaceae bacterium
GAGCGTGCGCTCGGCGCGCCGATCGACGATCCGGAGCGGGCGCAGGATGACCGCATCGTGATTCCGTCGAACTTCAAGAACGCGCGCGTGCTCATGGACGAAGACGCAGAGCGCATCGTCGGCTTCGTCGTCACGAGTGAGCCGGAGCGCAGCAAGGAAAAGGAAGTAGCCGGCGAGCCGCGCGAGCTGCTCGTGCGCACGTCCGGCGACGACTTCTCCGTGGTCACCAAGGACAGCGAGAAATTGGTCGCGACCGCGAAGATTCCGAATCTCGTGTTCGGTAGGGCGCTGCGCAACCCGGCCGACGGCCGCGATGACTTTGTCGCGGTGACGCGTACCGAGGACGCGCAATCGCGGACCTGGTCGCTGGTTGCATTTCGCCTGCACGAGGGCAAGCTCGTGCGGGTCATCGAGGCCCAGCCGGCCGAGCTCTACAAGCTCACGGCCGCGAACGCGCGCTGGATCGGGGCGGAGCTACGTGACTTGGAGCTCTATCTAGAGCTGACCGCGCGCACCGATTCCATCGAGGTCGGAGGCCTTCTCACCACGCGGATTGGCGACAAGATCCGCGACATCGTCGTGATCTCGCCGGTTCCCGTGCCGCGCCGCAAAACGAAGCCGGTTCCGCACGAGCCCAACGATGCGGGAACCTACGATGCTGCAAGCGGTTCTGAGCGCGCCGCTGAGTGAGTCTACCCCTTTGCGAGCACTGGTATTTTTGGGCACAATTGACGCTCGCCGCGTTGCGGGACGCGTTGGGCAATGAAATTTCTCTGCGACAAGTGCAAGACCCGATATTCGATCGGGGACGAACGCGTTCGCGGCAAGATCCTCAAGATCCGCTGTAAGAACTGCGCGAACGTCATCACCGTTCGCGAAGGAATGGCGGAACCGGATGCGGATGCAGGAGCACGGCGCAACCGCTCGACGTCGGCGCAGCAGGCGATTTCCGCGACCGCCGCGATCGAGAAAGTCTCGCTCGCACCGCAGGGTGCGCTCGGCGCTGCCTTCGCGTCACAGATGACGAAGCCGCCGCCCGCGCTCGAAGAGGAATGGTACGTGTCGATGGACGGCAACCAGGAAGGGCCGTTCTCGCTTCCCGACGCGCAGAGGTGGGTGACCGGCAAGCCGTTCGACGCCGAGCTGCACTGCTGGAGCGAAGGCTTCGACGACTGGCTGCCCGTCGACAAGGTCAGCCACTTCCGCAATCTTCGCAAACGTCCCGTCGTGCGGCCGGCGACCATTCCGCCGCCGATTCCCAAAGTCCATCAGCCGCTCTTCGCCGCGACGATGGCGTCGATCGAGAAAGCCGCTGCTGCGCCGGAGAAAGCCGCGCCACCAATCCCGAGCACGCCGGCGTTCAAGGGCGCAGGTGCACCGCTCGCGGCCAAGGCGAATGGCACCGGCTCGCAGCTACCGTCGCTGCGCGGCACCGGTCCAGGGCCCGCGATGCCGGGACAGAAACCGGTGAGTGCGGGCGCGGCTGCACTCGCTGCTGCATTCGGAAGCGACCTGGGCGAGTCGCACACGACCGTCGATTCGCCCGTCTTCAACGACGAGATCGCGACGACCGCCGAACCGCACGCCGCGAAGCGCATCGAGGCCAAGGCGTCCAAGCCGATGATGTCGCCGGCCGTGCCGGTCGCTGATTCGTTCCAGAAACCTGGCGTCAAGCCGATCATGGACGACGGCGGCGACGACGACGACAACCTCGAGATCGGTGAGGTGTCGCGCGTCGTCAAGCTCACCGACATCGCGGCGATGGGCCGCAGCAAGTCGACGTCGAACCCGGCGATGCGCGTCGGCAACGCGACGGCGTCGAATGCTGCGCTGCGGCCGAGCGCGAGCAACATCGGTCGCGCGACCGGCATGACCGGCGCGATGACGAAGCTATCGCCGAGCGAGCTCGGCATGAACGTCGACCCGTCGCTCGCCGCGCTGTCGCCGGCCGGTGGCCCAGCGCCCGACGAGAGCATCGTCGCCCGCTCGTTCGCGTCGCGGCATCGCCGTGGTCTTATCGTGCTGATCGCGGTGTCGGCCGTGATGGTCCTCGGCGTCATTGCGGCCGTCATCTTCGTCGTCTCGGGCGGTAATGATGATCTACCGATGGGCCTCGGCGGTACGCGCGTGATCGATACGTCGCGTCCCGAGGACATCGTGCGCAGGCAGCTGCCGCCGCCGCCGAACGCGGGCTCGGCTGCCACGACGGTGCCGGCGCACAAGAAGACTACGTCCCGGCCGGGTCAGAGCATCACCACGGGTCCCGACGAGCCGGAGACTGGCCCGGGCAGTCACCTCGATGCGAGCGAGGTCGAGGCGATGGCCGCGAAGTACAACGAGGGCACGAAGCGCTGCTACATGCGCGCGCAGAAGGGCGCGCTCGGCTTCGAGATCGCCGAGACGAAGAAGATCGACGTCACGATCACCGTTGGGAAGGACGGCTCGATCAGCGATGTGAAACTGTCGAAGCACGCGAACAACGAGTTCGGTCAGTGCTTGATCTCGCGCATCAAGGGTTGGAAGTTCCGCGAGTCGAAGGGCGGCACGTTTCAGTTCGCGCTCGCATTTTCTGCCGTCTAGCTGCCGTCTAGGCAGTCGTCGACGCCAGCGCTACGACTTGCGGAGCTCGCGCGCGACGTCGGCGATGATCTTCGCCGCGGTATCGACTTCGTCGACGCTCGTGTCGAGCGCGAACGACAGGCGCACCATGCCGTGATCGGCCGGTAGCCCGATCGCTTCGAGCACCGGCGACGCTTTGCTCTCGCCGTCCGCGCACGCCGATCCCGTCGAGATGTACACGCCGCGGCTCGCGAGCACGTTGCGCAGCGCGCTTGCCGGCACACCGGCGATGCCCAGCGCGAGAATGTGTGGCGCGCGCCGGTGATCCGGAACGAGCTGGCGGAACGTCACGCCGCGTTCGGTCAGCGTGGTGACGACGCGGCCCGCAAGCTCGAGCCACTTCGCACGCGCGGTGGTCAGTGCACCGACGGCGCGTTGTGCGGCGAGGCCGAGACCAGCGGCACCGGGCGCATCTTGCGTCCCGCCGCGCATGCCCTTCTGTTGGCCACCACCAACCCACAGCGGCTCGATCGCTGCGCTCGTGCGCAGCCACAGCGCGCCGGTGCCCTTCGGGCCGTGGAGCTTGTGACCGGCGATCGAGATCGAATCGGCGCCAAGCGTCGAGACGTCGAGCGCGACCTTGCCGAGCGCTTGCGCTGCGTCGAGGTGGATGTGGCAGCTCGGGTTGTGCGCACGGATCGCCTGCACGATCGCCGACACCGGCTGCACGACGCCGATCTCGTTCTGCACCATGATCAGCGCGACAACGCCGGCACCTGCCGCGGCGCGCGCGACTTCGTCGGGATCGAGCACTCCGCCCGGGCCGGGCGCGACCTTCACGATCTCGCGGCCCTCCTTGGCCAAGCGCTCGGTGAGCGTCGACGTCGCCGGATGCTCGAACGTCGAGATCACGATGCGGCCAGGCTTCGTGCGTGCAGCACCGAGCACGGCGAGCGCGTTCGACTCGCTACAGCCGCTCGTCCACACGACGTCGCCCCATTGCATGCCCTTGTCGCCGAGCGCTTCGAGCATTCGCTTCTTCGCGGTCTCGATGTGGCCACGGGCGGCAGCACCCTGCGGATGTTGCGCGCTCGGGTTGCCCCAGGCGGTCTTCATCACCTCCGTCATCAACGCGAGCACCTCGTCGGCGACACGAGTCGAAGCGGCATTGTCGAGGTAGATTGGCTGCATCTCCGATCTAGGCGTCTACATCCACTACCCGTGGTGCCGCAAGCTGTGCCCGTACTGCGATTTCGCAGTCGAGGTCGGTACGCCCGAGCACGAGGGCTATCTCGCTGCAATCCTGCGCGAGCTCGACTCCCGTGCGCCGAGTTTTTCTGGCCGGCTGGTCTCGATCTACTTCGGCGGCGGTACGCCGTCGCTGTGGCGACCCGACTGCCTCGCGCAGGCGATCGATGCGGTCTGCGCTCGGTTCGGTGCGGCTCGGGAGCAGCTCGAGATCACGATCGAGGCGAATCCGACCGACTGCGACGACACGCGGCTTGCAGCGTGGCGCGGCGCCGGCATCAATCGGATCTCGATCGGTGTGCAATCGACGGCGCAGGACGAGCTCGTCGTGCTCGGCCGCGACCACCGGTTCGGCGACGGTCCAGCGGCGGTCGCGCGCGTCGTCGGGTTCGGCGGCTTCACGGTGACGTGCGACTTCATCCTCGGTGTGCCGCCGCGCAAGCAGCCCGCATTCATCACCGACGTCGATCACCTCTCGGTGTACGAGCTGACGATCGAGGAGCGCACCGCGTTCGGCCAGCGCGTCAGGGCAGGGCGCTTCACGCCGCTCGACGAAGACGCACTCACCGAGCTGTATGTCGCGACCGACGCCGAGCTCACCGCCGCTGGCTTCGAGCACTACGAGATCAGCTCGTACGCGAAGCCCGGCAAACGCGCCGTGCACAACTCGCTGTACTGGCGCGGCGCGCCGTTTCTCGGCCTCGGCGTGGGCGCAGCGTCGCTGTGGCTAGCGCCCGATGGCGGCGGCGAGCGCGCGACGAACCCGCGCCGAGCGGCCGAGTACATGGCTGCGCCCGGAACGCCGGCCGAGCGTGTCGCGATCCCGCCGGCCGAGATGGCCGCGGACCGCGCGTGGCTCGGCCTGCGCACGTCGGATGGTGTCGAAGAAGCCACGCTCTCGACGGAGATTGTCGCGTTTCTGCTCGACGGCGGGCTCGGCGTGCGGCGTGCCGGACGGATCTGCCCGACTCTGCGCGGCTTTCTGATGGCGGATCGGATCGCGGCGCGCATCATCGAGGCGTTGTAAGCTCGGATCGAATCGTCATGGGCGGTAACGACCTATCGCGACGTGCGCAGAAGATCCTGCACGCGGTCGTCACCGAGTACCTGCAAGGTGGCGAAGCGGTCGGCTCCCGCACGGTGACGCGTCGTCACGATCTCGGTTTGTCGCCAGCGACAGTGCGCAACGTGATGGCCGACCTCGAGGAGATGGGTCTGCTCGAGCAGCGCCACACGTCGGCCGGCCGCGTGCCGACGCCGACGGGGCTGCGGTTCTTCATCGACAGCTTGCTCAAGGTACGTGGCCTGACGCCGCGCGAGAAGGACGAGATTCGCGAGCGCGTGATCGCACCGTCGCCCGACGAGGTCGTGCAACGCGCGTCGCGCCTCTTGTCGGATCTCACGCATCACGCGGCCGTGATCCTCGCGCCCGATCCCGATCAGCAGCGGCTCGAGCGCATCGAGTTCATCCCGCTGCGCGACGGCAAGCTGATCGCCGTGCTCGTCACCACCGACGGCCGGATCGAGAACCGCCTCCTGCTCGAGGACATCGAGGCGACCCGGCTCGATCGCATCCACAACTATCTGAACCAGCTGCTCTCGGGCATGACGATCGACGAAGTGCGCGATCGCGTGATTCGCGAGATCGCCGTCGACAAGAACCAGTACGACGAGGCCGTGGCGATGGCGCTCCGCCTCGGCCACGCGGTGTTCGTCTCGCCGCCCGAGCGCTCGGCCTCGGTGCTCGTCGCCGGTCAGGCAAACCTGCTCGACGACGTTCAGCCCGACCGCATTCGCGATCTGTTGCGCACGCTCGAAGACAAGGAGACGCTGGTGCGCCTCCTCGATCGGACGCGGCAAGCGGAGGGGCTTCAGGTGTTCTTGGGCGCCGAGACCGCCATGCAGGCGCTGTCGGGCAGCTCGGTCGTGGCGATGTCGTACGGTCCCGAGGAGCAGCCGATCGGTGCGCTCGCTGTCATCGGGCCGATGCGAATGAACTACGGCAAGGTCATGTCGGTTGTCGATTTCACCGCAGACACAGTTAGCCAACTCCTCGCGGAGCTGGCACGTGGCGGCAACTCGTAGGAGTTGGTAAGTTCCGCCGCAATGAGCGGAGACGATGGCCAAGACGACCCGAAGACCCCTCCGGAGCAGAAGCTCCCCGAGGAGCCCTCGGCATCGGGCGATGTGATCCCCGTCGAGGTCGAGCCCCCGGATGCCAAGGATCCGGTCAAGGAGCTCGAAGAGAAGCTGGCGGCGGCGGAGAAGGAAAAGAAAGACAACTGGGATCGCTACCTGCGCTCGGCGGCCGATCTCGAGAACACGCGCAAGCGCCAGAAGCGCGAGCTCGAAGATGCCAAGTTCGACATCAAGAACAAGGTCCTCAAGGAGATGCTCCCGGTCGTCGATAACCTGGAGCGCGCGATCGAGCACGCCGGTGGGGGCGG
Organism: Kofleriaceae bacterium; assembly: GCA_036274355.1. Classification (GTDB taxonomy): domain Bacteria; phylum Myxococcota_A; class Polyangia; order Haliangiales; family Haliangiaceae; genus JABFXX01. The sequence goes on from DASUFX010000282.1 coordinate 6,255, forward strand.
CGAGAAGAACCCGATCGTCGAGGGCGTCCAGCTCGTGCTGCGCCAGTTCATGACCGCGTTCGAGCGCCTCGACGTTACCGTCGTCGATGCGATGGGCCAGCCATTCGATCCCAACCTGCACGAAGCGATCTCCCAACAGGAGAGCGATCAGCCGGCGGGTACGGTGATCCAGGTACTGCAACGCGGGTATCGCGCGGGCGATCGCCTGCTGCGCCCGGCGCTCGTTGTCGTGGCAAAGGCGAAGGCACAGGCTGAATGAGCCGCGTCGTCGGCATCGATCTCGGCACGACGAACTCCTGTGTCGCGCTGATGGATGGCGACCAGGGGATCGTGATCGCGAACGCCGAGGGTACGCGCACGACGCCGTCGGTGATCGGGTTCGCCGCGTCGGGCGAGCGGCTCGTCGGTCAGGCGGCGCGTCGTCAGGCGATGACGAACGCCGAGAACACGATCTACGCGGTGAAGCGGCTCATGGGCCGCAAGTTCGAGGACCCCGAGGTGCAGCGTCACTTGCTGACGTGCCCGTACGAGGTCGTCGCTGCGCCGAACGGCGACGCGCACGTGCGCATCCGCGGTCGCGATTACTCGCCGCCGGAGATTTCCGCGATCGTGCTGCAGAAGATGCGGCAGACCGCCGAGGATTGGCTCGGCGAAGAGGTCACCGAAGCGGTCGTGACCGTCCCGGCGTACTTCGACGATGCGCAACGCCAGGCGACGAAGGATGCCGGCCGCATCGCCGGCCTCAACGTGCTGCGCATCGTCAACGAGCCGACCGCTGCGGCGCTCGCCTATGGCGTCGAGATGCAAGGTGCAGCGCGCGTCGCGGTCTACGACCTCGGCGGTGGCACGTTCGATATCTCGATCCTCGAGCTCGCCGACGGCGTGTTTCGTGTGCGCGCGACGGCGGGCGATACATTCCTCGGCGGCGAGGATTTCGACAACGCGGTTGTCGAGTACATGCTCGACGCGTTCATGCAGCAAAACGGCATGGACCTGCGCGGTGATCGCGTCGCGCTGCAGCGGCTCAAGGATGCGGCCGAGCGCGCGAAGATCGAGCTGTCGAGCACCGACTCGACCGAGATCAACCTGCCGTTCCTCGCGGCGGGAAGCGACGGCCAGCCGCGGCACTTGATCATGCAGCTGTCACGCGGCGAGCTCGAGAATCTCGTCGAGCCGCTCGTGCAAGCGACGCTCGAGCCGTGTCGCCGCGCACTCGAGGATGCCGGCTTCACCGCGGATGACATCGAGGTCGTCATTCTCGTCGGCGGTCAGACGCGTATGCCACGCGTACATCAGGTCGTCGCCGAGATGTTCGGCAAGGAAGCGAGCCGGCGCGTCAATCCCGACGAGGTCGTTGCGGTCGGCGCCGCGGTCCAGGGCGGTGTGCTCACCGGCGAAGTGCAGGAAGTGTTGCTGCTCGACGTCACGCCACTCTCACTCGGCGTCGAAACGATGGGCGGCGTGTTCACGCGCCTGATCGCGCGCAACACGTCGCTGCCGGCGCGCGCGACCGAAATTTTCTCGACGACGATCGACAACCAGCCGTTCGTGAACGTGCACGTGCTGCAAGGCGAGCGCGAGATGGCAGACGACAACAAGTCGCTCGCTCACTTCGAGCTCACCGGCATTCCGCCGGCACCGCGCGGCGTTCCGAAGATCGAGGTCGCGTTCGACATCGATGCCGATGGCGTGCTCAGCGTCTCGGCTCGCGATCACGGCACCGGCCGCGTGCAGAGCGTGACGGTGCAGCCGACGACGGGCCTGTCGGACGACGACATCCAGCGCCTCGTGCTCGAGTCCGAACAGATGCAGGACGACGACGCGATCCGTCGCCTCATCATCGAAGCCCGTAACAAGGCCGAAGGCTTGTTCTATTCGTCGGACAAGGCCATGGAGGAGTTCGGCGCGATGCTCGATCCCGTCGACCGCGACCAGCTCCTCGCCGAGCTGGCGGATTGCCGGGCGGCGCTGCAAGAGGAGGATCTCGGGATCGTCGAAGACGCCGTCGCGCGACTCGAGATTGCCGCTCAGCGAATCGGTGAGGCGATTTACGCCGTCGCTGATTCGTCTTCTGGTGGCGATATGGGCGGCGGGATGTAAAGTCGCAACTGGATGGCGAGACGCAAGCGCGACTACTACGAGGTGCTCGGTGTCGAGCGCGGCGCGACGGAATCCGATATCAAGCGCGCGTTTCGCGAGCTCGCACGCAAGCACCATCCGGACGTCAACCCGGTCGATTCGGGTGAGCAGTTCCGCGAGATCAACGAAGCCTACGCAGTGCTGTCCGATCGCGAGCAGCGCGCGCGCTACGATCGCTGGGGCCACCCCGACGATGGCGGCAGTGGCTTCGGTGCGGTTGTCGACGCCGCGCAGGAGATGATCAACGAGGTGCTACGGCGCCGGCGCGGCAAGCAGAAGGGCCGCGACCTCCGCTACACGCTCGAGGTCACGTTCGAAGAAGCGGCGTTCGGCGCGAGCAAGACGATCAAAGTTCCCGACGAGGGCGCCGCGCGCGACTTCACCGTCGTCGTGCCGGCCGGCAGCAAAGACGGCACGGTCAAGACGTTCAAGAACGAGGGCGAGCGCGGCAAAGGCGGTGCGCAACCGGGCGACCTCCACGTGATCGTGCGCGTCGCCGAGCATCCGCAGTTCAAGCGCGACGGCGTCGATGTCCACAGCGAGCACACGATCCAGTTCGCGCAGGCGGCGCTCGGCGCAGTGATCGATCTGCCGACGCTCGATGGCCCGGTGAAGATGCGCGTACCCGAAGGCACGCAGCCGGGCCGCGTGTTCCGCATTCGCGGGCGCGGGATTCCGCAGGCGAGTGGCAAGAACGCGCCGCGTGGTGATCACCTGGTGCACATCCAGGTGGAAATCCCGACCGAGCTCACCCCGAGGCAGAAGCAGCTTATCGAGGAGCTCGCGCGCGAACGAAATGAGGGCACGGGGCTGCTTCCAAGCGGGGAGCCAGCCAAGAAGGGCCTCATGGATCGCGTCCGCTCCCTGCTCGAGGAATAGGGCGCTCCTCCTCAGATGGAACGCCAAGCTGCCAAGGCCGCGAAGAACGCCAAGGTAAGAAGCTTCTTCTTTGGCGTTCTTGGCGTACTTGGCACCTTGGCGTTGATCTGGGGATGCGGACCCAAGGTCCAGACCGGGACGTGGGTGGAGCGCGACTCCGAGCTCGGCCGCCATTCGAGACACGAGACCGAATCGAAGGCGCCGTCGAAGGCGCCGCCAGTGCATATCGATCTATCCAAGCTTGATCCGCTGACGATCGACGAGCTCGATGAGGCGACTGCGATCGGTGTCCTCGAACAACTCGGCGATAAGAAACCGGCCGCTCGTGTCGGGCTCCGTGCGGCTCGGCTTGCTCATCACCGCGGCGACGACGCCGACGCTCGGGCGTTACTCGCGCGCGCGGCGAGCGCAGCCGATGAAGCGGAGGTTCACGCCGACCTCGGTGCGCTCGCCAAGGCGACGGCCGCCGCGCCGGTCGATCCGAACGTCGTCGCCGTGCTGTTGCCGCTGTCGGGGCGGTTCCAGGCGATCGGCGCCGAGCTGCGCGCTGCGATCGAGCTCGTGCCGCCAGATGGCTCGCCGACTACCCCGGGGGCCGGAGTGAATCCGGCCCCCTCCATTTCGGGGCCGAAGGGCAAAGCGAAGTGGCTGTTCATCGATACCAAGGGCGAGCCAGACGGCGCGGCCGCAGCTGTCGACACCGCGGCGCAGAAGGGCGCGGTCGCGATCCTCGGCCCGGTCGGCACGCGCGAGGCGGTGGCAGCTGCTCGCGCGGCATCGCTGCACGGCATTCCGATCGCGCTGCTCGCACCATCCGATGGCGCGGATCCGGCGGCAGGCGTGTTTCGCCTCGTCAGCTCGCCCGGTGACGAAGCGCGCGCGGTGGCGAAGCTCGCGATCGACGACAACTTCCCGACGGTCGGCGTGTTCGCGCCGCGCGATGACGTCGGCCAGGACGCCGCGGACGCGTTCGTCGCCGAAGCGACGCGGCTCGGCGTTCGCGTCACCGCGCAGGGCACGTACGATCCGACGGGCGGCAAGCTCGAGCCCGACGTCAAACAGTTCTTGAACCTGATCCCCTCGAAGAACCCGGAGCTCGCCGCGCACCTGCGCAAGAATCCGAAGGACGGCTGGAAGACGTTCACGCCAGCCGTGCAATTCACGCTGCTCTACGTGCCGGATCGCTACGACCGCGCCGCGATCGTCGCTGCGTTCCTGCCGTACTTCGGCGTCGAGCTGCGCACCGGCGAATCGACCGATCCCAATCGTCTGCAGCGCAAGCACGGCGGCGTGATCCCGCAGATCGTTCAGCTCGTCGGCGGTGCGGGCTGGCATCACCCGAGCTTGCCGACGCGCGGTGGTGCGGCGGTGCAGGGTGCGTTGATCGTCGACGTCTTCGGTGCCGAGAGCGGTGGCGATCTCGCCGTCGCGTTCAATGCAGCGTTCCAGCAAAAGACCGGTCGCGCCGCGAGCAGCGCCGCTGCCGAGGCGAACGATGCCGCGACGCTCGTCGCGCAGGCGCGCTTCGCTGCCGCGGCTGCCGCCGATCCACGAACGGCGTTTCGCAGCGCACTCGCGCACGGCAAGCTCGCCGACGGCGCGTGCGGACCAGCCGCGATCGAGACCGACGGCGAGCTCGTACGAACCCCGCTGATCCTCGAAGTCCAAGGCGACGAGCTAGTCCCGGCGCCGTAGGCAGCGATCGGCTAGACTCGTGGCGTGACGCGGCAGGATGCGTTGATCCATGGCGGCTTGTTCCTCGCCTGCTGCGTGACGACCACGATCGCCGGCGCGTTGTCGTCGACGCTCGCAGGTGGCATCGCGTTCGGTGCGACGTTGATGGGCATCCTCACGTGTCACGAGCTCGGCCACTACTTCGTCGGTCGCAAGCATCGGGTCGACGTGTCACTGCCGTACTTCATCCCGATGCCGCCGTACGGCACGCTCGGCACGCTCGGCGCGGTGATTCGCATGCGCAAGCCGATCGAAGATCGCGGCAAGCTGTTCGATGTCGGCGCGGCAGGACCGATCGCGGGGCTCGTTGTCGCGATTCCGCTGCTTGTCATCGGGCTCTACTTGTCCGACCTCGCGCCCCAGAAGCCGGGCGACTACGTCGAGGGCAACTCGATCCTCTACGCGCTGCTCAAGTACGCCGTATTCGGGCGCTGGCTGCCCGGCGACGGTCTCGACGTCCAGCTCCACCCCATGGCGTTTGCCGGTTGGGTCGGGCTGCTCGTCACGATGATCAACCTGATGCCGATCGGTCAGCTCGACGGTGGCCACATCGCGAAGTCTGCGCTCGGCGACAGCCACGAGAAGTGGTCCGCGCGTCTGCACGTCGCGCTGCCGATCATTGGCTTCACGGTCGGCGGCGTGATGTTCGTCAATGCGCTCCGGGGTAACGAGACCTGGTACGGAGCGCTACGCTACGCAGGTAACGGCATCATTCCGTGGCTGGTCTGGACCATCTTGCTGGGGTGGATGCGTCGAAATGCGGGCGAGTACCACCCGCCCGTTGGGGAGACGCCGCTCGATCCGACGCGGAAGAAGCTCGCGCTTGGCATGCTCCTTTTGTTCGTGCTGATCGCGACACCGGTGCCGTTTCGGCCCGTGCTGTAAACTGGTGATGTGATCGACTACAAGGTGCGTGGCGCGTGGCAACGGGTCACCGAGACCTGGAGCGACTCGGCATTGCACGAGGAGCTGTTCAAGGTCGCGATCACGGACAACTGCCTCGCGTGGGTGGCGGCCCGCTACCGCGAGCGTGGCGACGATCCGATCGCCAAGGAGCAGCTGGAGCGGCTCCGTAAGGCGGCGCTGGCGGCCATGATGGTCACTGCGGCCGAACGCCAGGCGAAGGAAAAGACGCCGTACCGCAGTTCTTTCATCGTGCTCGGCTGCCTGCTCGTCGCGATGCTGGTGGCGCTGTTCGTGACCAAGTTCATTCACGACAACGGGTCGCCGCCGGCCACCAAAGCTGCACGTCCCTGAGCTAGAGTTGGTTTCGTGGCCCAAGTCGACTTTGCTGAGCGTCAGCTGACGCTGAAGCTCGTGTATTACGGGCCGCCGCTATCGGGGAAGACGACGAACCTGCGTGCGCTGCATGCAAAGGTCGACAAGCTCAACCGCGGGCGCCTGATGACGCTCGACACGCGCGACGACCGCACGCTGTTCTTCGACCTGCTACCGATCTTCTTCCGGACGTCGAGCTTCTCGTTCCGCATCAAGGTCTACACGGTGCCCGGTCAGCCGGTGCACGAGGCGACGCGCAAAGTCGTGCTCGCCGGTACCGACGGCGTCGTGTTTGTCGCCGACTCGAGCGCCGACCAGCACCAAGCGAATCGCGCGTCGTGGCACAACCTCGTCGCGAACCTCGCCACGTTCGCGCTCGACAAGGTGCCGATCGTCGTCCAGTACAACAAGCGCGACCTGCCGAACGCTGTACCGATGACCGAGGTCGATCGGTTTGGCGATCCGAGTCGGAAGGTTTTGGAGGCGCAGGCGACGATCGGCGAGGGCGTGGTTCAGACATTCTTCGAGCTGGTACAGGCCTCCTGGGAACACCTGGAGCGGGACCTACAGCTCGCCCAGAAGCTCAAAATCGATGCGCAAACGTTTCGCCGCGCGCTCGCAGAGCACCTCGGCATCGCAGAAACCACTGGTTAGACTGCGGTTTAGCCGCCTGGGATGCGCTAGAATGGGGCCGTGAGCGTCGGAGGACCGCTCGATGGTCCAATCGAGTTAGCTCGCCTGGTTCCGCCCGGTGAGCTCGAAGAGCTCCTCGGCGCGGTCCATCGGGCGACGGGAGCGGTCGTCGCGATCTACGAGCCGCGGAGCAAAACGCGACTGGCCGGCGCCGATGCTGCCGGCGCGCCGCGTCATCCAGTCGAGTACAACGGCGAGCTGATCGCGGTGCTCGCAGCGACCGGCGATCGCGCTGACGCCGGGCTCGAGCTCGCAAGCGACACGCTCGGGCTGCTCGTCCATCACGCGAGCGCGCGCGAGCTCGCCGCGACGATGCACGAAGAGGCGATGCGGGTGACGTTCGCCGAGCTGACCGAGCACAACAATCGACTCCAGCGCGCGGTCGCCCGGCTCGAAGAGCTCGATCGATTGAAGTCGAACTTCCTCGCGACGATGTCGCACGAGCTGCGCACGCCGCTGACCAGCGTGATCGGCTACGCCGAGATGATGGCCGAGGGGCTCGCCGGTCCGATCACGCAGGAGCAGCGCGACTACCTCGCGACGATCCTCAGCAAGGCCGATCAGCTGCTCGGCATGATCACCAGCGTGCTCGACGTCGCGGCGCTCGAAACCGGGCCGCTCGCGCTCGACCGCAGCCGGCTCTCGCTGGCCGAGCTGGTCGCGAGCGAGGTCGCTGTCTACACCTCGCAGGCAGGCAAGCGCGGGATCGCGATCCAGCTCGAATCACGGGGCGACACGATCGTCATCGGCGACAAGAAGAAGATCCGCCAGATCGTGTCGAGCCTGTTGTCGAATGCGGTCAAGTTCACGCCCGATCGCGGCAAGGTGGGCGTCGCCGTGCGCCCCGGTCCGCTGTCTCCGCACGAAACAGAGGAACTGGGCGCGATCCAGCTCGTCGTCAGCGACTCGGGCATCGGGATCCAGCGCGACCACGTCGGCAAGATCTTCGAGCCGTTCTTCCAGGTCGATTCGTCGTCGACGCGCGCGTTCGGCGGCACCGGTCTTGGCCTCACGCTCGCGAAGGCCTACGTCGAGGCGCACGGTGGCCGGATCTGGGTCGACACCTCACCGGGACAAGGCTCGACGTTCGTCGCGACGTTCCCGCTTCGCGTCGAGGAGACGGCGTGATCTGGCTCAGTCAGCTTTCCGTCGCCATCCCGCTCGCTGCACTGTGTGTGCTCATCTCCGGGTTCTGCTCGGGGACCGAGGTCGCGCTGTTCTCGTTGCGCCGCGTCGATCGCGAGCAGCTCGCGCGCAGCGAATCCGCGCTCGACCGCCGCATCCTCAAGCTGCTCGAGCGGCCGCGCCGACTGATCGCGACCGTCTTGATCGGTAACGAGGCGTTCAACAGCTTCCTGGCCGTGCTCGCGCTGATCGTCGTCGCTCGGCTTGTCGAGGTCACATCGCTGTGGGCGCTCGCCGGCATCGCGCTCGGCGTATCGTTGCCGTTGATCGTTCTGATCGCAGAGGTGACGAGCAAGACGCTCGCGGCGAAGGCGCCGCTCACCTGGGCTCGCGCATCCGTGTTGCCGCTGTCGATGTTCGCGGTCGTCGTCACGCCGCTGCGCCTCGTCGTGAATTTCATCGCCGAAATCCTGCTGCGCCCGCTCGGTGATGCCGCGCGCACGCGCCCGGTACGCGATCTCTCCGAGCAAGAGTTCAAGTCGCTGATCGACGCCAGCTCGGCGCAGGGCCAGGTCGACGCGCGCGAGCGCCGGCTCATTCACCGCGTCTTCGAGTTCTCCGACAAGAACGTCGGCCAGGTGATGACGCCGCGCGATCGCATCTTTGCCGTCAGCTACGACCTCTCGATGCAGCGGCTCGTGAAGGAGGTCGCGTCGCGCGGCTTCTCGCGCGTGCCGGTCTATCAGAAGTCTCTCGACAACGTGCGTGGCATCGTCAACGCAAAGGATCTCGTCAACATCGCCGCCGGTGCACCGACGCGTCCGCTCAACGAGCTGTTGCACGAGCCGCTGTTCGTTCCGCGCACGACGCCCGTCAAGCGCTTGTTCTTGACCTTCAAGCAGAAGAAGGTCCACATGGCGATCGTCGTCAGCGAGTACGGCAAGGTGCTCGGCCTCGTCACGATGGATGATCTGCTCGCGCAGATCTTCGGTGTGATTCGCGACGAGCGCGCAGAGCTGCAGGCGAGTAACCCGAACATCAAGCTGCCGCGCGCTCGCACGCCCGGCGTGCCGAGTGCGGTGTCCTCCGTCGAGTCCGGGCCGATTCCGAAGCAGGCGATCCTCGACACGGGTCCGGTGACGAAGGAGGAGAACCTCCAGCGTCCTGACAGCGGCAATGGCAACGAGGCGCTCGATCCGCCGCCACCGCCGGTGAGGGCGCTGTTCCC
>DASUFX010000283.1:0-4505 GCA_036274355.1 Kofleriaceae bacterium
ACGAACCAGGTCGAGCTCGCGCTCGACGCGATCCAGCAAGACATCTCGCAGTCGGTGATGCTCAACACTCGCCTCGGTTGGGACACGCACGACACGAACACCGACCAGGCCGGCTTCCACGAGACGACGTTCGCCGGTCTGATGAGACTGGTCGACGGGCTCGCCGCGCGCCCTGGCCGTAAGGCCGGCACGACGATGCTCGATGACACGGTCGTCGTCTGTTACTCGGAGTTCTCGCGTACGCCGAAGCTCAACTCGCAGCTCGGCAAGGATCACTGGCCGGTGACATCGGCGATGGTCATCGGCGCCGGCGTCAAAGGCGGGCGTGGCTACGGCGCGAGCACGGCGGCCGTCGAAGCCGACACGGTCGACTTCTCGACCGGCGACCGCAGCGCGACGGGCATGACGCTGATGTCGAACCACTTCTGCGCTGGCGTGCTGAAGGCGTGCGGCATCGATCCGATCGCTCATCTGGGCCCGACGGAGGTGTTCGATGCGTTCGTGGCTTAGTCTCGCGCTCGTTCTCGCGGCGTGTGGCACTGAAGTCCCGGCAGGCGACGGCTCGGGCTCGGGCTCCGGCTCCGACGACGAGCAGGTCGACCCGAGTGTCTGCGACACCTCGTATCTCGACTACGACAACTTCGGCGCGCCGTTCGTGATCAACTGGTGCCGCGGCTGTCACTCAGACGCGGTACCCGCCGGCATGCGCCAGAAGGCGCCGCTAGATGCGAACTTCGACACGCTCGCGCAGGTGCGGACGTGGAGTCAGAAGATCGCGACTCGCGCGACCGGAACGACGCCAAACATGCCGCCGGCCGGAGGCCCGACCGAACAAGAGCGCCAGCTGCTCGCCGAATGGCTCGCCTGCGGCGCGAAGTAACTGCTCAGTGGTGGCCGCCCCACTGGTGCCGGAGGAACAGCACCATCGCGACGATGATAACGACGGCGATCACGAACGTGTGCAGGATGTACGTCTGAGGAGGCTTGTGGTCCGCGCTCACGTGGCGAGACTACTTCACGAACCGAGCTTGCGGTAGGTCGTCGAGCACGATCGTGTCGTGGCGCGTCGAGGACGGATCAGCCGACGCGCTGATAGCGGCCTTCAGCGAATGCACGATCGAGCTCGGGCAACAGCTCGGCCTTCGCGCGCACCAGCGAGCGCTCGTTCTCGGTCATCGTCACGAAGAACCACACCGCGCCGCCGACCATGAGCACGACGCAGATGATGTGTAGTGCAGGCATCGCCTTGCTCGCGATCGCGAGCGCGAGCCCACCTACCACCATCGCGGCGCCCTTCTTGCCGCGGCCGAACAGCTTCTTCCAGTGCAGCTTCACTTGCATGCACGCAGCGTCGTAGCCAGGCGTCGTCGTCTGGCGCAGGATGTTGAGGTCCGTTGTCGGCACCATGGCGCCGATCTTGATCGCAGCGCCGATCGGTTCGTAGAACGTGCCCTTCGCAGCGCGGCACGCGACCTCCGCCTGGTTCACGCTCGTGCGCAGCATGTTGAGCATGCGCAGGCGCGCAGCTGGATAGCTCAAGTTCACCACGTAGGCGCCAAGCACAGCGGCGATGACCATGCCGAGGCCGCCGAGCGACAACGCATAGCTGAGGAACACCTTCACTACAGCGAGTGTACTACGAAGCCGGCTGCGGCTCCGGTCTCGTTCGACCGCGCATCAGATCGAGCTCGAGCACGAAGGCGAGGATGAGCAGGGGCGCGAGCTGCATCGCTTGATAAAGCAATGCAAACGCGAGCGCTGGCTCCTCGGGGATCCCGAGCACGCTGGTCGCGGCGAGCGCACCGACTTGCAGCGTCCCGACCTGGCCCGGCGCCGCCGGAATCGCGACCGCGAGGTTGAACGTGAACAGGATGAACATCGCGGCGCCGATCGGCACGTCGATGCCAACCGCGTGGAGCACGAGCACCACCGCGATCAGATCGGCGCACCACGTCAGCACGAGCACGAGGATCGCCTGCGCCATCCGCTTCGGATCGCGGACGACATTCATGCCGGCGATCATCCGCCCGAACCACGAGCGCGGCTCGCGGGCCTCGATGCGGCCGACTGCAAAGAACAGCACGAGCAGCACTGCGACTGCGATCCCGCCGCACGCGAGCATCGCGTTCGTGACCCAGCCGGGGAGCTGCGGCATCAGAAACGGCGCCGGTGCGCACACGAGGAGCAGCGTGACCGCGTCGAGTAGCTTCTCGGCGATCGCGACGCCGGTCGAATCGAAGACCGGCACGTTGTCGCGCGCTTTCAGTGCCCAGATGCGGAGTAGCTCGCCGGCGCGTGCGGGCGTCAGCGCCGAGGCCGCGAACGCCGCGATCGTGTAGCGGTACAGCCGCCAGATCGACACGACGTTGCGCGGCTGGAGCATGATCCGCCACGACAGCGCCTTGCCGAACAAGCAGACGAAGTAGATCACCGACGACAGCAGCAGCGGTACGAGCGACGCGTGGCGCAGCGCATGCGCGAGCTTGTCCCAATCCAGATTGCGCAGGAACAGTACGAGCAACACCGCAACGATCGCGATCGTCGCGATCCGCAGCAGGCGGAAACCGCGCGGCGTGAAGCTCACTACTGAAGGCTAGCGTGCGTGCCCGCGCTGTCTCTAAGGCTTCGGCTGATGCGGCTGCATGAACACGAGCCCAGCTGCCTCACGCGCTTCCCACTCTTTCATCCACTGCGTCGAGCGATAGCGATCCCACAGGTCTGCAGCAATCGTAACGACCGGACCGTTCACATCCGCACGTGCGGCAACGCGCAGTGCGCCCACCACGTTGACACCCGTGGAGCCACCGACCGTGAGTCCTTCTTCTTTGACCAGTCGCTCGACCATTGCGAGCGCCTCGGCGTCGGTGACTTTCTCGGCCCAATCGAGCGGTTCGCGCAACAGGTTCGACGGCACGCTCGCCGACCCGATGCCTTCGATCACGAACGGACCATCGGGACCGACCTCGCCGGTGTTCACCCATTCGCCGAGACCCGAGCCGTATGGATCGGTGAGCACGACCTTGATGGCTGGGTTCTTCTCCTTGAGGTACTTGCCGACGCCGCTGATCGTGCCGCCGGTGCCCGCGCTCGACACGAACGCCGCGAGGTTGCCGCCCATCTGCTCGTAGATCTCGGGCCCCGTCGCCGAGAAGCCTTTGCCGCCGTAGTGCGCGTCGAGGTTCGCCGGATTGTGGAACTGGTTCGTGAGGAACCAGCCGTTCTCCTCTGCGAGCCGCGCGGCGACGTTGCGGAAATTGTCCGGACTCTTGATGCCGGCCGCCTTCGCGATATAGACCTCGGCGCCGAGCTGACGCAGCGCGACGCGCTTGTCGGCCGCCACCTTCTCCGGAATCACACAGATGCAGCGATACCCGCGCGCCGACGCGAGCAGTGCGAGGCCAACGCCGGTGTTGCCGGCGGTCCCCTCGATGATCGTCATCGGCGGATCGGAGTGGGGCACGAGCACTCCCCGCGCCTCGGCATCCAGGATGATCGCGCGCGCCGTACGGTCTTTCACGCTGCCGCCCGGGTTCAAGTGCTCGCACTTGATAAACACGCGGTTCTTCAGGCCGGCAGTGACCTTCTTCAGCTCGATCAGTGGGGTCTTACCGATCGCGTCGATAACGTCCATTGCGGCCCGACCATAGCAAGCCGCGTCGGTTTCCGTTGCCTTCCGCGCATGCACGGGCGTATTTATCGCCCCGCATGCGAGGGCTTCTGGTCGTTGCGGTCGTCGTGGGGTGGGCATTGCCCGCGGCTGCCGATCCGGCCAAGCCGGTCTGTCAGCGCGCCGCCCAGACGGTGACCGTGCTGATCAAGGCGAGCGACAAGGCACAGACGCTGATCGGTCGCCGCTGCGAAAAAGATCGCTGGTCGCGTGACGCGCAGGCGTGCTTCGCCGGCTCCGGTTCGAGCGTCGATGCGCAGCGCTGTCTCGACAAGCTCAGCAAGGACCAGCGCACGCAGCTCGAAGGCGATGCGGATCGCCTCAATGACAGCAAGCTCACCCAGTGGCTCGCGAAGCGGGTGATGGTCGCGCGTGCATTGCCACCGCCAACGATCACGCTCGCGGTGCTCGACGAGACGGACCTGCGTCAGGCGCGGTTGCTCCAGCAGCAAGGCATGTCGGCATATCAAGCCGGTCGCTACGACTACGCCGTCCGCAAGTTCTCCGCGGCACTCGATACGAGCCCGACCCCGGAGCTCCTCTATCACGCGGCGCAGGCGTATCGCCTCAAGGGCGATCGCGCGAAAGCGATCGAGCTGTACGAGAAGTATCTCGACGTATCGCCGCGCGGCCCGGCAGCGAACGCATCTCGTGCAGAGCTCGAGAAGCTGCGCGACGCTGTGCCCTAGGAGCGTGTAGCTCGTAGAGGTCCGCGACGAGCTGAGCTGACTTCGTGCCCACGTGGGCACGGACCTCAAGCAGCGGCTGCGATTCGAGGCCGCCGTCCGAGAGCTCGCCACAGCTTCAGGACGTTGTGGGTGGCGCAAATCAGTAGCCA
>DASUFX010000284.1:0-8715 GCA_036274355.1 Kofleriaceae bacterium
GGTGATGACCGCGCCACTGTTCACGCGGCAGAACGCGATCGAGGTGACGTTCAACATCGCGCTCGAGCCCGACACCGCTGCGATCGACACTGGCCTCGCCGACGAGCCACTCGCAAACCTGAGCGCGATCGTGTCGGGCCACGCGCACTACGATCACTTCATGGATGTGCCGCACATCCTGACGAAGGCGCCGAACGCGACCGCGTACACGAATCTCACCGGTCGCCACGTGCTTGCCGCGCTCGCGCCCGATCGCCCGAGCTGCGCGAATGCGACGCCGTCGCCGGAGCTGCCGCGTGACCGCATCGTCGCGATGGATGATCCACTCGCGAGCCACGTCGACTACACGAACTGTCCAGACCACCGCCCAGCCGGCGCCCCGATCGAGGGCAGCTGGCTCTACGTGCCCAACAGCAACGTGCGCCTCATGGCGTTCTGCTCGTCGCATCCGGCGCAGGTCGGCCCGTATCACTTCGGCGAAGGCTCGATCGATCACGATCAATGCGACCTGCCGAGCGCCGCGTCGGGCTGGCTCGAAGGCCAAACGCTCGCGTTCGTGATCGACTTCCTCGACCCACAACAGAAGCCTGTGTTCCGCGTGTTCTACCAGGACGCGCCGACGAACCCGCCGATCGGCCACGTGCCGAGCGCGATCCTCGGCGAGAAGCAGGTCGATCTCGCGCTCCTTTGTGTCGGCAGCACGGATGCCGTCGAGGATCACCCGACCCAGATCCTCGGCAATTTGCAGCCTCGCTACGCCATCTCCGGCCACTGGGAGGACTTCTTCCAGCCGGTCGGCTCGACGCCACAGCCGATTCCGTTCCTCAACCTCGACGGATACATGCAGCGCGCCGAGGCCGCCCTCCCCGGCCGGCATACATTGGCGCAGCCCGGAGCGCGTTTCATGGTTCCCGAAGGGCCATGAGCGTAAGCTGAGGAGGTGAGCAGTAGGGACGAGGACCAGGCGACCCAGCTGTCGTCGCCGCGTCTACCCCAACAGCCGCCTGCGCGAGTCTCGCGCGATTCCCTGCACGAGGTCGAAACGTCGATCACGCCGCAGAACCCGCGGCGCCGGATGTCGACGCCATCGCTCGGCCCCAAGGGGTCGTCGCTCGGTGGCAGCAACGCGACCACCGTGGGCTCGCCGCTCGAAGCGCTCGAGGCCGACGAGATCATGCGCACGCGGCTGTTCTGCATTATCGGCATGTTGATCGGCGCGGGTGGCGGAGCCTCTGCGCTGGTGTTGCACGGCGATCCGATGATCACGAAGCTGTTGCTCGTCGCCGTGATCGTCGCGCTCGGCGGTTGCCTGTTCTTGTGGCTGCGCACGCGCGACCCGATCGCGTTTCGCCGGTCATCGACGCAGCTCGGCTGGTTCATTCCCGCCGCCTGCGTGACCACCTCGATCCCGTATTACGGGTCGTTTTCGCCTGCTGCGGTCGTGCTCGTGCTCGGCGTTTACTTCACGGGTCTCGGCAAGAACTCGAAGCTCTCGTATGCGGTCTACGCGGTGTGCGCGGGCATGCAGTTGCTCGTCGGCGTTCTCGTGATCGCGGGTGCACGCGACACCGGGATCATCAATGTCGAGCGCCTCGGGCTCTCGACCGCCGAGGAGCTCATCCTCCAGGGGCTCGTCCAGATGGTGTTCCTCGCGACGATCGTCACCGCACGTGTGTCGCGGCGCACTGCACTGATCGCCGTCGGCGAGCTCGAACGCGCTGTGCGCATCGCCGCTCATCGCGAAGCGCTGCTCCTCGAAGCCCGCGAAGAGCTCGAGCGCGCGCTGCGGCAAGGTCGCGGTCGCTTCAGCGATCAGACGATCGGCGGCTATCACCTAGGCCAGCTGCTCGGGCGCGGCGCGATGGGCGAAGTCTACGAAGCCGAGGGCGCCGCCGGCCGCGTCGCCGTCAAGCTGCTCTCGCAGGCGTCGTTGTCGAACCCAAACCACGTGCTCCGCTTCCTGCGCGAGCTGCGCACTGCCGCGAACGTGCGCTCGCCGAACATCGTGCAGGTGATCGACGTCGGCGAGCACCCGGTGCCGTACCTCGTGATGGAGCGGCTCGAAGGCCAGACGCTCGCCGAGATCATGCGCGCACGTGGCCGCCCGCTCGGTGCGCAGGAAGGCGTCGATCTCGTCGCGCAGATTGGCAATGGCATCACGGCCGCCGCGATCGCCGGCATCGTCCACCGCGACCTCAAGCCGCAGAACGTGTTCCTGGATCGTGGCACCTGGAAGATCCTCGATTTCGGCGTCGCACGCGCGATGGATCAAGGCGACACGCTCACCGCAGGTCAGGTCGTCGGCACGCCGTCGTACATGGCGCCCGAGCAAGCGACGGGCGGCGCGGTCGATCACCGCACCGATCTCTACGCGCTCGCGGCGATCGCGTACCGCGCGCTGACCGGCCAGCCGCCCTACGCCGCCGGCGAGGTCGCCGAGACGCTCTACAAGGTCGTGCACACGAAGCCGCGTCGGCCGAGCGAGCTCGTCGACCTCCCGCCCGAGATCGATCTCGTGCTCGCGATCGGCATGGCGAAGAATCCCGAGCACCGCTTCGCGAGTGCGACCGAGCTCGCCGCCGCACTCGCAGCCGCGTTCGCAGGAGCCCTCCCCGAGCACGTCTTCGAGCGTGGCCGCGTGCTCGAACGAATGGGCGTCTGGTCGTCGCGGGCACCGACGCGGGCGTCGACGAGTAATATGCGCGCAGCACGGCCGCCGCGCTGATTCGCACAGCGACGGGCGTTTATCGCTTCAGGACTTGCGGAGCGTGCAGTTACCAGGTATCCGAAGCGGTACGGGGTGTAGCGCAGCCTGGTAGCGCACCGCATTTGGGTTGCGGGAGCCGCTGGTTCGAATCCAGTCACCCCGACGACAACAAGCGTTCTTCCCAGTGGTGCTTCATGTGGCAGTTCGCGCAGAGCACATCGCACTTCGCGACTTCGGCGAGAATCCTCTTCTTTGACCACTGCCCCGAACAGGCAATCTTGCTGAGGTCGACCTCCTTCTCGGTCGGGTCACGATGATGAAAGTGCAGGCACTCGGGTGCGCTCTCGCCGCACTTGATGCACGACTTCGTTGACTTGAAGTCGCGCCACCAGCCGCGCATCTCCTTGCGTCGACGCCGTTGCCACGCCACCTTCCGCTTAGCGTTCTCGCGATACCACTTGCGCCACGCCGCGTTCTGTTGATCGCGCGTCCACGTCCTCACGACGCACGCTCCTTTGCGTGATGCTTTGCATGGCAGTTCGCGCATAGCACCTCGCACTTCGCAAGCTCAGCGAGAATTCGCTCGCGACTCCAACCGCGGCGAACTGCATCCGAAACGGATACCTCCTTCGCCGTCGGATCGGAGTGATGGAATTGCAGGCATCCAGGGTGTGACTCGCCGCAACGCGCGCAGACCAGCTTGCTCTTGAGCTCCGCGAACCACTCGACGAGCGAGTGTCGCCGCGCCATCTTCGTCTGCCGCTCGCGCTCGACGAGCTCAGGAGTTCTTCGCTCGTGCTTCGTACGCTGGTACCAAGCGCGCACCGTCGCACGCCGCTTCTCTGGATCCTTTGCCGGCATGACAGCGCACGCTGATCACGCCACGACTGTCCGGCAACTCTCGGACAGCTGAACGACGAAGCGCCAGCCCTCCCACGCGCTGGCGCTCTGAGTGTTCGTGTCCGAACCGCGGACTAATTGGCGCCCCGTCGTGAGCTCAACATGGTCAACTCGCGCACCACTGCTCTCGCCACTTCTACGTGCGATCCGCGGGAGCGCGGTGCGATATGCTAGAGGCTCATGGGGGGGAACGCAGAGCAAGAGACGGCGGTATTGAAGATGTCAGCGCAGACGCCGAGTCCGCGCGGCACCGACGAACGGCCCGCCCATGCAGAGCGCACGACCATAGACCCGCCGCCAACGACCGGGTCGAGCACTGGCTCGTCGCTGCAGGCGCTCGAGCGCGATGAGATCCTACGGTCGCGTGCGTTTAGCTTCCTCGTGATGGTGCTAGCGATCGTCGGTTCGATTGCCGCGTTCGTGGTTCCCGGCGGTCAGCCGCGCGGCCAGCTGATCTTGGTCGGAGGGTGCGCGCTCGGGTTCGCATCGATGGTGTTCTTGCTGTACCAGACGCTCGATCCGCTGCGCTTTCGCCAGCCCAGCACGACGCTCGTCTGGTTTCTACCCGCGATCTCCGTAAACGCCGCCGTCTACTACTTCGGCGTGTTCTCGCCGGCGGTGATGCTGGTCGTGCTCGGCCTGTACTTCGTCGGACTCGGCAAGTCGGGCAGGATGGCGATCGCGGCGTACGTATTCTGCGCTCTTCTGCTGCTCGGGATGGCACTTGTGCCCATCACCGGCGGACACGACATCGGCATCATGGTCCCTCCGCTGAGCACGACACAGCAGATCATGATCCATGTGCTCACGCAGTTCATCCTCGCGCTGACGATCATCATCGCGCGCCTGTCGCGCCAGAGCGCGTTGGTCGCGGTCGGCGAGCTGGAACAAGCGGTACGGCTCGCGGCGCACCGCCAAGCGCTGTTACTCGAGGCACGTGACGAGCTCGACCGAGCGCTACGTACGAAGCGCGGCCGGTTTTCCGAGCAAACCATCGGCCACTACCACCTTGGCGACGTACTTGGTCGCGGCGCGATGGGCGAGGTCTATGCCGCCGTCGACACGCGGAACAGCTCGGAGGTCGCGGTCAAGCTGCTGTCCCAACTCTCGCTCGGCAACGCGAACCATGTGCTGCGCTTCTTTCGCGAGCTGCGCACCGCCGCGAGCGTGGAATCGTCCCACGTTGTCCGCGTGATCGAGATCGGCGAACAGCCCGTGCCGTACCTGGTCATGGAACGATTGGAGGGTCAGACGCTCGCGGAGATCCTGCGCGAGCGCCGCACGCTACCGCCGAACATCACGCTCGAGCTCGTCGAGCAGGTCGGCATCGGCATCACCGCAGCCGGCAACGCCGGCATCGTGCATCGCGATCTCAAGCCACAAAATATCTTTCGCCACCACGACGCGTGGAAGATTCTCGATTTCGGCGTCGCGCGCGCAATGGACCACGGCGACACGCTGACCGCGGGCCACCTCATCGGTACGCCGTCCTATATGGCGCCCGAGCAGGCAAGCGGCGGCGCCGTCGATCACCGCACCGATCTCTACGCGCTAGCAGCGGTCGCGTATCGCGCGCTGACCGGGCATCCACCGTTCGCGTCTGGCGACATCGCAGAGACCGTCTACCGCGTCGTACACACGCGGCCGATACGCCCGACTCTGCTCGCACCGGAGCTGTCCGGCGACGTCGATCTGGTCTTCGCGATCGGGTTGGCGCATGACGCGGCCGACCGGTTTGCGAACGCCGCCGACCTTGCGGCCGCGCTACGCACCGCGTTCGCGCGCGAGCTATCGCCAGCGCTGCGCGCGCGTGGTCACGCGATCGTCGATCGGGCGCCCTGGTCAACCGGACGCGAGCGTCCGGGTAAGCCGTCGCCGTGACCAAAACGACGAAGCGCCGGCTCTTCCGAACCGGCGCTTCGCTGCGACTCCGAGGTACTCGGCTACGGGTGGCTGTTCGGATCAGCGTCGTCCGTGCCCGCCGTCTTCTCGTCCCAGTCCGCGTAGCCATCGCCGTCGCGATCGATCGCGATGCGCGACCCTTCGCCGACCGGCACGCAGGTGAACGTCACCGACGGGAATTCCTGCGACGTGATCTTCGAACGCAGCGTCGCATCCGAGAATCCCGCCACCTTCGTCGACGCCCGTTGCCAGCTACCGCTCGCGTAGAGCATGCCCTGGTTCGGACCGTTGCCCACGGTCGGCTTCGCGACGAGCTCGCACTCACCCGCGTTGGCACGCGCTTCGAGTAGGTCGAGACGCGAGCCGGCGGTCGCGGCGTTCGCCGAGGTCATCGTGATCTGCTGACCGACGATCGGCGCGAAGTTCGAGTCGAACGCGAGCATGAACGCGACGATCGCGTGACGCAGCGCGAAGCCACCGCCCTCGACGAACACGACCTGGCCTTGCGCGAGCGCGTTGAGGTCGACAAATGGAATGCCGAACGGATTCGCTGCGACCGTCGAGCCACCGAGCACCACCGACGTCGTCGCCTTGATGAAGACCTGGGCCGTGAAGAAGTGCTCGAGCTGACCGAGCGAGCCGTCGTGCTGGAAGCCGTAGCCGCGCACCTGGTCGACGACCGGCACGTTCGCGCCCTGGAGAATGATCGTGCCCGGCTGCAGCGTATCCGGCGAGCTACCGAACATGCCGATCTTCGTGTACAGGTTCCGCAGGTGCGGGACCTTGAAGATCTGGGTCTCGAGCTCGAACGTCAGCTTGCCGTCGGTGCCGAAGAAACCGGGATGCGCCGTGAAGCCGGCGTTCGCGGTCGCGTCGAGCGTGTGGCAACCGTTGCAGTTGTGGAAGCGATCCGACGGTAGCTCGACCGAGACGCCGTTCTGGATCGTGTGGTTGAAGTAGAAGTCGCGACCCTGCTGCTGCTCGGCCGTCAGCGAGTTATCGAGGTTGCGGATCGGGTTCGGCGGATACGACGCCTGCAGGATGAACGTCGCGAACTCCATCATGTCGGAGTCGGAGAGCTCCGCGGCGCGGCCAATCAAACCTGGGAACGCGACGTTGAACGACGTGAACGCTTTGACCTCGTCGTAGATGCCGGCGTTCGGCTGCGCCGACACGACCGGTTGGCCGTTGCCGTCGAGGAACGGCGTGCCGTCCTGCTGAATGGCACCGTTGCGGTCGCCGCGCCAGTGCATCGCGCCGTGGTTGTCCATGCCGCGCAAGCTCTGGGTCGTCATCGGGCCTTTGACCGGATGATTGAAGTCGAACACCGGCGCGGTCTGCGGCAGCGCGGCGATGATCGCCTGCGGCGAGATCGCGAACACGTCGCCGAGCTTCGTGATCGACAGCGGCGCACCACCCGGGTTGCCGAGGTCCCATGCGAGCTCGTCCTTGTCGCCACCGATGTGGCAACTCGCGCACGAGGTCACGCCGTGCTGCGAGGTGAGATTCGCGTCGTACAGGTACTTGCGACCGACGACCACGCTCTCCGGCTCCGGGTTGAACAGTCCGACTTTGCCGACCTCGGCGCGCTGCGCGAGATCGACGATCGAGATGCTGTTGTCGAAGCGCGTGAGCACGTACGCGCGGTGGTTCGCTTCGTCGAGCGCGACGCCCGTCGGACCACCGCCGGTGAGCGCGACCTGACTGGTCAGGCTCGGCGCGACGTTACCGGCCTCGAGATCCACCGTGCGGTAGATCGCGAGCTTCGACGAGCCTTGCGCGACCGTGTACAGCGTCGAGCCGTCCGCGGAGACGACGACATCTTGCGGCGCGGCAACGCTGAGCGCCTTCTCGCCCGGCGTGCCTTCGCTCGTGTAGTCGACGTGCGGGTTGAGATCGTAGGGCGACACCGTGCCCGCCGCGGGATCGATCACCGTGATGCGGCTGTCGGCGATGTGACCACGCACCGAGGTGAAGCCCGGCGTGTGGCCCTCGAAGCGCACGTCATTGTGCGCGTCGGTGTTCGTGACGTAGACCTTGCCGCTCTGCGGGTTGACCGCCATGTTGAACAGCGTCGTGCCGACGTGCGGGTAGACGCCGGTCGCGATCGCGCGCGGCGGATTCGCGGTCGCATCGATCGCGAACACGTCTTGATCGGGAAGCTTGATCTTGACGAATGGATCGAACACCGTCCCGTACGCGTCGACCCAGTGGCCGTTGTGATACTTCACGATGAGACCGGTGCGCGGCTGTGGAATCGTCACGCCGTTGACCTCGATCGTCGCCGGACCGGGCATGCCGCTCGGGTACATCGTCTGCACCGCGTACTCCGACACCGTCGTGGTCTGGTTGCCCGACAGAAATGCGGCCGCGTAGACCGTGTTGCCGTTGCCGGACACCGCGAGTGCGCGCGGCGTGTCGGCGAACAGCGTCAGCTTCGTCAGGCGATTGCCACCGGGCGCGCTGCCGAGGTTGTTCGCGTCGAATACCCACACATCGGCGCGACCGACGCCGGGCGTCTGTAGATCGTACGCGTCGCCGGTGTTCTGGCCGCGATGTGCCGTCGTGATGAACGCGCGGCTCTTGTTCGCACCGGCGAACACGATGTCGCGCGGCTCGTCTCCGACGAGCAGCGTCTGCGCCACCGACGCCTTACCGGCGTTGTTGACCTTGACGATGCTGACCGAGTCCGAGAGGTGGTTGACGACCCACACTTCGTTGTCGCTGCGCGCGGCCACCGCGATCGGCTCGAGACCGACCGCGACCGAGCCGAGTGCGACGAGATTCCCGTGATCGACGCGGAACAACTCGAGCCGGTTGTCGGGCGTGTTCGCGACGAACAGGAACTTGCCCGACGGCGATAGCGCGATCGGGCGAACCTGAAGGCTCTCGAACAACGTGTACGGATTCGTGCTGGCCGGTAATCGCGTGACCGCGGCGACCGACTCGTTCTGCACTTCATCGACGGTGCACGCGGCGGACGCCACCGCCACCGCTGCACATAGCCACTGCATCTTCATCATAGGGCGCGAGCGTTACGTAAGACGCGCGCTCAGATGAAGCAGTAAGGTTTGTTGGGCCGCGCTCGTTAATCCGCGTCAACAGAGCAATGTTGGCGCGAGCGCGATTCTCGTCGAGCAATCATTGCTCGGATCCGAAAAAACGAAGCGCCGGCTCCCCCACGGCGCCGGCGCTTTGACGGTTCG
>DASUFX010000285.1:0-4375 GCA_036274355.1 Kofleriaceae bacterium
CGGAACTCGTCGGACAACATGATCGCCTTCGTCAGCGCCTTCGCGTTGAAGTTGCTGTCGACGAGCGCCTTCTGCAGGCGCGCGATCCACGCGTTCGACAGCTCGTTCTGCGCGACCTCGGTGAAGTACGACGCGAAGCGCATCGCGGTGCACTTCGCAAAGCGCGGGTCGTTCGCGATCGCGGTGCCGAGGCCGGTCGTGTCACCGGTCGATTGACCGAAGAACATCGGCGGCCGCTTGTTCGCGGTCATCCAGCGATTCGCGGTGCCCGGCGAGTAGTACGTGACGGGGTACGCGCTGACCCCGACCGGCGCGAGCGTGTTGCGGAACGTGAACAGATAGCTCGCGAGCGGATCGAGCGTCTGATGGCAACCCGCACACGACGAGTTCTTCATCACCGCGTTCGCGACGACATCGGGGTCGGCTAGATCGATCGACGTATCGACGACGATGTCGCTCGAGAGGAAATCGTGGCACAACAGCGCGCGCGAGATCAGATTCGCGCGGCCGCGGTTGTAGTTGAAGCCGGCGGACCGCCAGCGATCGTAGAGCGCGTTCGATGACAGAATGCCGAGCTTCGGGCGCGCGTCGGGCAGCGGAGTGCGCGTCCAGGCGTCCGGCGCGCCGGAATGGGTCATGCCCCACATGGCCGCGGTCACGCTGTTGGTCATCGTGTAGTCGGCCGTGACGATCTTCGTGTACGGCTGATCGTTCATCACGATGTCTTCGATGAGGCGCAGTGGCTCGTCGAATTTGCCGGTGTTGATGTCGCGCGCCGTGACGCCAGCGAGCGGGCCGATCGCGGGGTACGTGAACTGCGGTACCTCGATGCGCACGAGCAACGTCTCGTTGTGCAGCTCCTTGATCGTCTCGGCAAATGCCGGCGTCGCGAGGTAGCGATCGACGATCGATGGCAACACGTCCGGATCCGCCTCGACCGCTTCGAGGTCGGCAGCGGACGGCCGCATCCCGCGCAGCGCGAGCGAGATCCGGGTCAGATGCTGCGGCGGCGTCAGATACACCGCCGTCGGACTGACCTCATCCGGTGGCTGCTGATCGTCAGCGCCGGGACGCACGTCACTGGCGCAGGCAGTTAGGCACACTGTGATTGCGAGGAGCCGCATGGTTGCCGTACCTACAGCAAGGTGAGGACCAGGCGTCGACCAGCTCGGACCGCGTTATCCCGTGCGCTTATGTGGTTAACTAAACAGCCATTGTCGGGTCAGACCTGCACGTTGTAGGGGACACCCGACAAACCGACGGTGTAAGCGCGGTGAAATGAGCGAGATCGAAACCCAGCTCCAGCAGCGCCCCGGCGTGGCGGTCGTCAGCACCTTGCGCGTCGAGGTCATCGACGGCCCGGATCGCGGCGCGAACGCATCGTCGAATGACGCGTTGTCGGTCGGCACTGCAAAGGACAACGCGCTCGTCATCGGCGACTTCACCGTGTCGCGCTATCACCTCGAAGCATCGCCACATCCGGGTGGCGTGCTCGTGGTCGATCTCGGCTCGACGAACGGCACGTACGTCGGCGCCGTGCGGGTCGAGCGCGCGATCGTTCCTCCCGGTACGCCGATCACGCTCGGCGGCACCACGATCCGCTTCGTCGACGCGGTCAAGCGCACGCTCACCACCGCCGGCGGGGTCCAGCAACACGCAGGCATGATCGCGCGCTCGCCGCAGCTGTTGAAGCTGTTCGCCGACATCGAGCGCATTGCAGCAACGCAGACGTCGGTGCTGATCGTCGGCGAATCGGGCACCGGCAAGGAGCGCGTCGCCGAGGCGTTACACGCGCGCTCTGGACGCAGCGGTCAGCCACTCGTCACGATCGACTGCGGTGCATTGACGAGCGCGTTGCTCGCGAGCGAGCTGTTCGGTCACGAGCGCGGTGCATTCACCGGTGCGGATCGCGTGCACGTCGGCGCGTTCGAGCGCGCGCGGGGAGGCACCGTGTTTCTCGACGAGATCGGGGAGCTGCCTGCCGCGGATCAATCGTCGCTACTCGGCGTGCTCGAGCGCAAGCGGTTCCGCCGCGTCGGCGGCTCGCAAGAGATCGAGCTCGAAGCACGTGTGATCGCGGCGACGAATCGCGACCTGCGGGCGGAGGTCAACAACGGCCGCTTCCGGCACGACCTCTATCACCGGCTCGCGGTTGTCGTGCTGCGCTTGCCGCCGCTGCGCGAGCGCCGCGAGGACATCTTGCCGCTCGTCGAGCACTTCGCACGCGAGCTCGGCGCGAACGACACGCTCGAGAACGTGTTCGGCGCCGAGACGCTCGCGCGCTGGCAACGGCATCCGTGGCCGGGCAACGTGCGCGAGCTGCGTAACGCGGTCGAGGCCGCGATCGTCGTCGGTCCCCACGCGTATTGCGATCAGGCGCTGCAAACCGCGAGCGTCGCCACCGATGGGCCGCTGATCCCGTACAAGGACGCGCGCAGCGCGGTCGTGCGCGAGTTCGAACGCGATTACCTCGTGCGGTTACTCGCCGACGCGAACGGCAACGTGTCGCAGGCTGCGCGCACGGCGAAGATGGATCGCTCGCACCTGATCGATCTCTTGCACCGTCACGGCCTCAAGGAATAGGCGCGCCGGTCACCGACACGTCGACGGAGAAGAACGTGTTCGGGAACGCGGTCGGGATCGACGTCGCGCCGCCCCACTGGTAACCATTCGCCGCCTTCGCGACGAAGATCTGGAGCTTCGCGTCGATCGCGATCAGATCGAGCGCGTGATCGCCGTCGACGTCGCGGGCAACAAACGCGAGCACCGGCACGCACGCGTTGCAGTTGTACGTGCACGTGCAGCTCGGACCTGGACAGCCACCGGTGCAGGTCTTCACGCACGAGCAGGTATCGCCGGGAAACTTGAACGGGGCGACGCTGCCGTCCGGCTTCGCGCGATAGACCTGGCGACCGGGAAACAGCGAGAACACGATCGACGCATCGCCGGCGACCGGTAAGCCAGCGCCGGCGAACGACGACGCCTCGAGATTCGGCTCGTTCGTATCCATCGAACACTCGCGCGCCGCGGTCGGCGGATCGCAATCGAACTGGCGCGCCGCTGGATCGCCGAGGCCGAGCTGGTTCGTGTGCATGCGCACCTCGGCACCGAAGATCGCGAGATCGAGCTTGTTGTCGTCGTTGATGTCGAGCCAGTCGAACGAGCGCACTTGCGGCGCGCCTGGCGTGGCACCGCCCGCCATCGAGCCGGCAGTCTGATTGAGCAAGCTGTGCTGAAACGTGTCGTCCTCGACGTTGTAAAGGAAACCGAACTGCGAGCCGCCGACCTTCACGATGGCATCGGGATACGAGTCGCGATCCGCTTCACCCCACGTCAGCCCACCGGTGCCTGGCACGCCTTGCTCGTGCACGGTCAGCTTGTCGAGCTTCCACAGCTCGAGCCGATTACGGCCATCGTTGTACGTCGCAGCGATCGTGTCGCGCCGATCACGATCGAAGCCGATCGACGTGATCGACCCGTAGCTGCGGCCCGGCGGCACCGGAATGTGCGTATCGCCGATCACCAGCTCCTCCGCCGTCGCTCCACATAGCCGAGGCTCGCTGTCACCTGGCGCCGGTGCGACCCACTGCAGTGCCGCGAGATCATCGCGCGCGGTGAAGCTCCACTGGTCGCCATTCCATCGCGCATCCCATTGCTCGGTCGTGGTGCTGCGCGTTGCGGTGATCGCGATCCGCGTATCACAGCGCAGGTTACACGACGCAGTCTCCTGCGCGACCTGCGCGCATGCGTCGAACCAACCGACCGCGCAGCAAGCCGGCAGCCGATCGCACACGTCTGCGAAGCAGCCCTCGGCCTTCGCCGGTGGCTGACCGCCCGCGCACGGATTGACCGGGGCGACGCTGTCGTCGAAGCACTGGTCCGTGAGCTCACCACTATGCGCGGCGTAACGGCGCAGCGTCGGGCAGCGCGTGTCGTGCACCGTGCAGTTGCCATCGACCTCGCAGCGGCCGCCCTCGCCGAGGTTGCACTGCATGTCACTCGTGCAGTGATAGCGATCGTCGAAGCAGCCGCTCGCGAGCGCGATGGCGACCAGGAGCGCGAGTTTCACCATCGCCACCTGAGCACGGTCACGCCGATCACGAGCGCGCCCGCCGTCGCGACACCGGCGCCGGTCCACATCGTCGTGCGTGATTGCCGAACCCGTTCGTCGTAATCGGCGAGCGTACCGCCATGGTCGTCGCCGAGCCGGTGGCTGTAGAACAACAGCCCCGCGCCGACGAGCATCGCGGCACCACCGAGCGCGACGAGCCCGCTGTCCTCGGCGTGCCACCGGCGCGGCTCGACCGCTGGCCGCTCGGGCGGTGGTGGTGGTGGCGGTTGCTGCTTCTCTTGCTCCTGATGCTGCGCGAGTCGC
>DASUFX010000286.1:0-6180 GCA_036274355.1 Kofleriaceae bacterium
CAGTTCGCGATCTCGCTATCGACTGCCGACGGCGACAGCCGCGCGAGATCGTACGGATGCGAGTACGAGTGATTGCCGAGCTCGTCGCCTAGATCGAACAGCGTGCGCAGCCGCTGCGCATTCGCGACACGCGCGGTGTGCCCCGGCAATGCCGCGTCGGCGTCGGCATCGCGACCGATCACGAACCACGTCACGCGCATCTTCTTGTGCGCGAACAGGGCGGCTGCACGCGGCAGCGCGCGCTCGAGGATCACGTGCTCGAGCTCGGCGGGTGCCGGCCCGAGGCCATGAATGCGGTAGTAACAAGCGACGCCATCTAGATCGATCGAGACGGCACACTTCATGGCTTGCCGCCGAATCGGATCACGTAGGTGAGCTTCGCCATGCCGCGGAGCACGTTCGGGACGCGCTTGACGAGGTTGATCGCCGGCGGGCGCTTCTCGTCGAGACGGATCGGAATCTCGATCACGCGCATGCCGGCGCGGCCGGCGCGGATCACAAACTCGCTCGCGAACAGATCGCGATCGATCACACACTCTTCGACGGTCGCCAGCAACGTCTCGCGATGAAATGCCTTGAGGCCGTGCGTATCCGTACCGCGGAAGTCGAGCGCGACGCGCAGCATGCCGTTGAGCACTCGCGTTGCGGCGCGCCGGAACAGCGGCCGATGATCGCTCGCGCCCTTCATCGCCTTGCTGCCAACGACCATGTCGGCGTCGCCGTGGCGGAGTAGCTCGAGTGCGCGGCGATGAAAGTCGAGGTCGCAGAGATCGATCTCTTCGCAGATCACCCACGTGCCGCGCGCCTCGAGGATGCCGCGGCGCAGCGCCTTGCCGTAGTTCGGCTCGCCGAGCGAAAACGTGCGCACTTCTGGCATCTCGGTCGCGAGGTGCTCGGCCAGCTCGACCGTGCTGTCACGCGAGCCGTTCTCGGCGATGATGATCTCGAACGTCATGTCCTGATCGTCGAGCGCGAGCCGCACCGAATCGAGGCCGGAGATCAGCTCGGTGATCGCCTCACGCAGGATCCCTTCCTCGTTGTAGACGGGGATCACGATCGAGACGTCAGGAGCCACCGCGGGTTTTTATCACGCTCGCGATGCGTTGAAACGCTCGGTCTGGCCCGCCTTCATGACCATCACGTGCTCGCGAATGCCGCGCTGGCTCGCGAGCTCGAGGAGCCAGCGTACGGGCTCGTCGAGGCGCTCGTACGACAACGCGAACGCGCCGTGGTGAATCGGAACCAGTAGTCGCGCGCGCAGATCTTCGAACGCGTAGAGCGCGTCGAGCGGCGACATGTGACGGCTGCGAAACGAGCTCGGATAGAAGCCGCCGATCGGCAGCATCGCGATGTCGGGTGCAAAGCGTTCGCCGATGTCGGCGAAGCCCGAGAAGTACCCCGAGTCACCGCAGAAGTAGAGGCTCGGTCCCACGGCTTCGGTCTCCGGAGATGGCCTGACGACGTAGGACAATCCCCGTGCGAGATCGCTGTCGCCGTGCGCGGTCGCGTACGCGATCACTTGTATGCCGCGCAACTCGAGGTCGGCGCCGGGCGCGAGCTCGATGACGCGCGCGAAGCCAAGCGACGACACCCACGCCGCGCCGCCGGTGGGCACGACGATCGTCGCGCTCTTGCGTGGCAGCTTGCGCAGCGTCGCCAGGTGCAGATGGTCGGCGTGGCGGTGCGAGATCAGAACGAGCCCGACGTCCTCGAAGTCGCCAGGCGCGAGACCTGGTTCGACCGCTCGCCGCACGCCGCCGACCCAGCGCCCGAGCATCGGGTCGAACGCGATCGATAGCTGCGGGTAGCGCGCGAGCACGGTCGCGTGGCCGCCAAAGGTCACGACGCACTGCCCTGGCTCGGGGTTCACGATGGCTTCGTGGTGGGCCGGGCGCGGCGGCCGGAACCACCGTGTGATCCAATGCCCAACGAGGCTGCGGTACCGCTGCACCGGTATGTTGCGATGGAGCTTTGCGAGCTCGCCGGCGCGTGCAGTCGACACGAAGAACGATAGTAACAGTGGTACTTTCGCGCCGTGGAGCCCCTGTCCCGGTATCTCGGTCGCTGGCCGATCGCGCTCGCATGCGTGGTCGTGCTTGCGGCGGCCGTGCTGCTGCCGGGGCTAGGCACGTTTGGCATCTGGGAACCGCAGGAACGTCAGCTCGCCGATCGCGTCGCGCCGCGCGCCGAGCTCGCAAAGCAGCAAGCGTCCGCGATGCCGCAGACGCCACCACCGGCGCCGAAAGACGGCTGCTGGCGAATCGCACCACCGGATTCGGTCGCGCGCACGCTGACGAACAAAGCGATGGTGTTCGGACGCGACACGTTCGGCGACAGCGACGCGGGTCGGCGCTTGCCGCTCGCACTGCTGGGCCTGATCGCCGTGCTCGCTGCCGCAGGTATCGCGATGCGCTCGTCGGGGCCGCGTGCCGGCATCGTCACCGCGCTCGTGCTGCTGTCGATGCCGCTGCTCGTGTTCCAGTCGCGCCAGCTGACGAGCGAGATCGGGACCGCGACCGGCGCCACGCTCATTATCTATGGCTTGCTCGCGCTCGGCCGACCCGCTCAGCGCTGGTGGTGGATCGATCTACCCGTGAGCCTCTTCGCGCTCGCAGCCGGCTGCGCGCTCGCGTTCATGTCAGGCGGTGCATTGCTCGGCTTGCTCGTGCCGCTCGCGGCGTTTGCCGTCGCCGGCAAGCTCGGCGTGCCGTTCGCGATCGACGTCGGCCGTGCCGCACGCAACGGTGCGCTGCGTGTCGCGAAGCGCGTGGCACCGCGGTTTGCCGTCGGCCGCGAGCCAACAGCGTACGTCACCGGTGACAACTGGCCGGCATTCGTCGCGACGCTGTTCACGATCGCCGTCATCGGCGTGCTCGCGTATCAGATCTTCTCGCTCGTCGAGCCGCAGCCCGGCATGACGCCGCCGCAGCGCGCGTTGTTCGGCAAGGCGGTCGTGACGACCGGCTGCTGGTCGTCGGCGCTCGGTGGCATCTGGCGCCCCGACGACGATCTCCGCTACGTGTTCGACTCGACGTTCGAACAGATCGCGTACGGCACGTTCCCGTGGGGCATCCTCGGCATCGTCGCGATGGCTGCGCTGCTCGCATCAGACGAGCCGCGCAAGCGGCTGATCGGCGCGCTCACGCTCGCGTGGGCGGGTGGCGCGTGGATCACGGCCGAGGTGTTCCAGCGTAAAGTTGGTTTCACGATCTGGGCGGGCTTCCCGGCGCTCGCGATCGCGGTCGGTGTGTGGCTCGACAGCGCGCTCGCCAGCCGCGCGATGGTACCGGCGAAGGATCGCTCGGCGCTGCCCAAGGCCGCGATCCTCATCGGCCTGTTCGTTGCGCTCGCGATCGTGAACCTCGGTAAGGACATGCAGTCGTTCTCGGAGCGCATCTCGTCGTTGCTCATCGGCAGCGATCAGATCGCGTATCCGAAGATGTCGAAGCTGTTGTTTTTGCCCACGCGCGTCTGGATCCTCGTCGTCGGCGCGTTGGTCGCGACCGGCTTCGTGCTCGCGATGCTCGATTTCCGCCGCGTCTGGCGTCAGGGCATCGCGATCGCGCTTGGTGGCACGGTGCTCGCCGCGGCGTTCTGGTCGTTCGGCTGGCTGCCCGCGCTCGCGAGGAATCTGTCGTCGAAGGCGATGTTCGACACGTACCTCGAGCTACGAAAACCCGGTGACCAGCTCGTCATCATGGGTGACATGGGCGATGCGCCGCACGACTACGCGCCGGACGCGAAGGTCGAGCAGCTGACGTCGCGCGATCAGATCGTGCAGGCGATTGGCCGGCCGAACCGCGTGTTCGCGATCGCGCCGCAGACCGAGCTGTGCCAGCTGCATCGCGAGATCGGCGGCAAGGATTATTTCGTACTCGACGATCGCAACACGCGCTCGCTGCTCTTGTCGAACAAGGTCACCGGCACGACCGATAAGAATCCGCTGCGCACCGCCATCCTGCACAGCGAACCGATCAACATTCCGATCAGGCCGAAGGGCAAGATCGTGTTCGACGGCCGCATCGAGCTACTCGGCTGGTCGATGCCGAAGCGTGTCGGGCGCGGCGACAAGTTCGAGGTCATGATGGTCTACAAGGTGCTCCAACCCGTGCCGGGCAACTGGCGCGTGCTGTTCCACTTCGACGGCGCACTGCGCTTCAACGGCGACCACGAGCCGATCAAGGGACGCTGCCAGACCTCGACCTGGCAGCCCGGCGATTTCATCGTCGATAGGTACACGGTGACCGCCGGAGCGGGTGCCTTCACGCCCGGCCCCTACGACGTCTGGACCGGGTTCTTCACCGGAAGTAATCCGAACTGGAAAAATATGACTGTCTCGGAAGCGCCCGCTGACATGCGAGATCAGGCGGATCGCGTGAAGATCACGACGATCACCCTCGACTGATCGTTGCGATTGACGGCGCTCGCGACCCAGGGGTATGACGCGAGACGATGGTCAGGTCCAAGGGGGTCACCGCGGAAGTGCCGACAGCCGATCATGATCGGCGTCAGGCACCACGTGTGCTCGTGGATCTCGAGGTCGACTACGCGAGCGAGGACAACTACCTGTTCGCGTACATCACCGACATCAGCGAGACCGGGATCTTCGTGCGGACCACGACGCCGGAGCAGCCGGGCACGCACTTGAATCTTCGCTTTCGCCCCGATGATGAGGGTCCGCAGATCGAAGTCGAGGGCCTGGTCATCTGGATCAATCCGTTCCGCCCCGGTGCACCGGACAACTTGCACCCGGGGATGGGAATCCGGTTCGTCGCGCTCGATGACGAGCTACGCGATCGTTTGCTGGAGCTCGTGCGCCGCTTCGCCTATCTAAGCTGAAAGCCGATGTCGATCATCTGCGGTACGGACCTCACAGCTGCTGGCGCTGGCGCACTGGAAGTCGCGCGCGCGCTGGCAGCGCAACGTGGCGATCGCGAGGTCATCCTCGTGCACGTCGCCGAAGACGAAGCGCAAGCCGAGAGTGCGCGCGCACCACTCGACGCGCAGGCGGCGACGCCCGGCATCCCGGTGCGCGCCGAGCTCGTCGTCGGCCAGACCGACGAGCGCCTCGTTTCATTTGCCGAGACCGAGGGCAGCGATCTGATCGTGATCGCGGCATCGGCTGGCTCGCGCAAGCTCGGCGCGACGGCCGAGAGGGTAATCGTCGCCGCGCGCACGCCGGTGCTCGTCGTCCGCGACCCGGCGCCGTGGCTCGCGTTTGCGAAGGGTGCGAAGCCGCTGCGCGTGCTGCTCGGCGTCGACGATTCGGTCGCGTGTGACCTCGGGATCCAGTGGACGCACGCATTGCGCCAGCGCGCACCGGTCGAGGTCGTGCTCGGTGCCATCTACTACCCCGACGACGCCGCCGAGTATTACGGCCTGCATGCCGGTGCGATGGTCGATCGCGACCCGGAGATCGAAAAGCTGGTCGTGCGCGACCTGATGAACAAGTTCGGCGGCGGCTCGCTCGTGCAGGCGATCGCGAAGCGCGGCCTCGGCCGGATCGGCGATCACGTCGTCGAGCTCGGGACCGAGACGAACGTCGACGCGATCATCGTCGGTACGAGCCAGAAGACTGGCCTCGGCCGCCTCGGCTCGGTATCGCAGGTGATCGTCCATGACGCGCCACAATCGGTCGTGTGCGTGCCGCCGAACGCGAACGTGCCGACGATCAGCGTGCCGCGGTTGACGCGCGCGTTGGTCGCGACCGATCTGTCGGCGTTCGCCAATCGCGCGGTCCCGTTCGCGTTTGCACTGACCGACGAGGGTGGCGAAGTTCACATCGCGCACGTCGTCGACGAGGACGCCGAGATCGACGAGAACGACGCGCAGCGCCAGCTCCTCGCGCTCGCACCGGCGAGCATGAAGCGCCAGGTCGCGGCGCACGTCGTGCGCGGCAGCGACGCTGCGCGAGCGATTGCCCAGGCGGCCGCCCGGCTCGGCTGTGACGCGATCTGCATCGCCTCGCATGGCCGTTCGGGCATTACGCGCGCGCTGGTGGGCTCGGTGGCAGACAAGCTGCTCAGAGCAACCCGTAAGCCGGTCCTCGTGTTGCGCCCGGCGTAACTAGTTGCAAGGCGGCCCGACAGTTGTCGGTGAGCTGTTCACCGCGTTTCGGCGCGTTTTGGCGCGCTTCGGGGCGCGTTTCGGCGCTGTGCAGCGTTGCGCCCGCCCGTGCCG
>DASUFX010000287.1:0-4771 GCA_036274355.1 Kofleriaceae bacterium
CTCGCAAGTCCGAGCGAACGTGGCGCCGTGTACACCGGATCGCTGTCGATCACGATCGCAGCGGCACCCTGATGCAGCGCGGAGGCGAGCTCGACGAGGGTGTTGCCGCCGAGCGGATCGAGGAGCGCCGGTGCGGTCAGCGTGACTGGGCCGCCAACGTTGCCGCATGCATGATCGATCCAGCGTGCGAGTGCGTGCACGGCGGGCGGTTGGCGATCGCCGACGACCACCGCACCCGCGCCGCGATGCGCGGCCAGATCGGCTGCCGCGGCGCGCACCCAGGCCGCGTTGCCGGCGAGCCGCCCGCGCGCCACCGCGATCAACGCACCAGGCAGCCGCGGTACGGCAAGCCCGTGCGCTGCCAGCTCGTCGACGACGCACGCCGCGACACACGCGACGTCGCCCGCCGCGATCGCGAGCCGCTCGTCGGCGAGTGTGCCAGTCGCGGTCTCCATCGGCTCGCACGACCACAGCCGGTTCATGTGTGCATCGGGAGCTCGCCGTTTCGCGAACGCGCGCGCCCAGCCGGCTGACATCGGCATCGCAGCGAGGAAGTCGGCATCGAGCGCGAGCACGACGTCGGCGCGCGTGAAATCGATCTGCTGCTCGAGCGGCTGCCCGTAAACGAGTGCAGCCCCGCGATACGCATTGCGATGATCGAGTGGCGCGTCGGTGACAACGTGGACTTCGCGGGTTGCGCGCAGCCGTTCGAGGAGCCGCCCGAGCGTCGGCGATGATTGCGGTGGCATCACGAGCCACAACGGGGTCGTGCCGAGCTCGCGCAGCCTGCCGCGTATCGCATCCCAACCGACGACGGTGCCCGCGAGGTGCGCGGCCTGCGCGCGGTGCGGGTCGTAGAGGTCGAGAATGCGTGCCTGCAACCACGGCAGCGAGCCGCCGGCACTCGCCGGATGCGCTGGGTTGCCGTCGATCTTCGTCGGCCGGCCGTCGTTGCACTCGACAACAACACCGCACGCGAAGCCGTCGAGGACAAGCGCGCTGGTATACCGGACCGGCGTTCCCGGGCGATGTTCCGGCGGATCGACGACGTAGGGCACGATCTCTTCGTCGCCCGCACGTGACAAGCAGCCAGTCGTCAGTGCAGTGATGCCTGCGCCGATCAGCTCGAGCGCCTGCCGCCGCGTGATCTCGTGACGCGGTGCGAGCGACACGATCGTTCCGGTCCCCCCCGTTCCGGTCCCCCCCGTTCCGGTTCCCCCGTCTTCGTCGTCCGTCGCGCTCATCGGTGACACGTAGAGCAAGTGGTGAGCCGGGTGATCGCGCGGCTGCCTTGCCGCCGCCGGTGACAGTCCAGGCAGAAGTTCATCGTCAGGTTGTGCACGCGCATCACGCGTGCCATGTTCTCGACGGCGCCGTGACACTCGGCGCAGGCGACGCCGTTCTGCACGTGCACGCCGTGGTGGAAGTAGACATACGAGGGAACCGAGTTGAGCCGTCGCCAGCGCAGCGGTGTACCCGTGCGCCAGCTCTCGCGAACGGGCGCGAGCTGTGGGCTCTCCGGCCACACCTGGGCGTGGCAGCCCATGCAACGCTCGGTCGCTGGTATGCCAGCGAACGCTTCGGTCTCGACCGTCTGGTGGCAGTAGACGCAGTCGATGCCGTCGTCTCGCGCATGGTGTCGGTGATCGAATTCGACCGGCTGCGCGATCGCGGCGTTGGTACGGCCAGCGTATGGCATCCGGATGTAGACCATCGGTGCGATCACTGCGAGCGTCGCAAACGTGACGACGCCGATCGCGATGGCGCGAAACGGCGCATTCGAACCGGGACCGTACAACGCCCCCACAGGTCACTCGCGGTCGCGGATGACGCGCGACCGTTTGCGCGCGCGAACCATCGCAAATACCGCAGCCACCGACGCAATCGCCAGCACGGCGACGTGCACGGGCTCGGTGAGGTAATGCGTCCAGCTCCGAGGATCGGTATGACCGTGCCCGGGGTGTGCGAGCGCGAGACTGGGAATCAGCGCGAGTAGCGCGGCGAGTCGTAGCGTCACGTGGCCTCCTTAGGCGGGTGAAATCTTCGGCATGCGTGGATCGATCACGTCGTGATCTTTGGGACGGATTCCGGTCGAGCGCCGCGCGGTGCCTTCCGCGCGGTCCTCCGACACCTCCTTGATGCCTTTGTGGCGTTGTCCGACGTGCGGGTGATTCCCCTCGAACACGCCGCGCACGTGGCTCGGCGTCGACGGCTCCACGTCTGGTTTGCCGACGACGACGTTCGAGACGACTTTCGTTTTCTTATCCTTCCGCTTCATCGTGTCCTCCGAGACCGAACATCGGCGCATGACGCTGCTCGATCACGCGGCCGTCGCCGACGTACATGTGCACGCCGCATGGCAGACACGGGTCGAAGCTGCGCACGGTGCGCATGATGTCGATGCCTTTGAAGTTGTCCTGACCGTTTTCCTCGAACAGCGGCATGCCTTGCACCGCGTCCTCGTACGGACCTGGTGTGCCGTAGTGGTCACGCGGGCTCGCGTTCCATGGCGTTGGCGGGTACGGGTGATAGTTCGCGATCTTGCGATCGCGGATCACGAGGTGATGCGAGAGCACGCCACGTACCGCCTCGTGAAAGCCGCAGCCAATCGCGTCGTCCGGGACCTCGAACTCCTGGAACACCTTGACGTCGCCGGAGTGCACGCGCTCGAGCGCCTTGTCGATGAAGTACAGCGCCATCGCCGCCGAATACGCGATGAAGTACGCGCGCGCGCGATCGCGTTCGAGCGTGTTCGCACGCTGTGGGATCTTCCATTCGAGATCCATCTCGCCGAACGACGCCGTCTTCGGCAGGTGGATGATCACGCTCTTGCCGGTCGCGCGCACGAATGGTGTGTTGACGAGGCCGGCGAGCGCAGTCGCCCACATGCGTGCGAGCGGGCCACCGCCGGTATCGAGTGCGAGATGATCGTTCGTGCGCTTGTCGAACCAGCGCGGGCTCATCACCCAGCTGTAGTTGCCGCCTTCGAGCTCACGCTTCTGCGGCTTGGGGATCGTTGTCTGATTCCACGGATGCCGCTTGTCGACGGGATTGCCGAGCGGATCCTTGGTGACGAACATCTCCTGGCTCGCCCAGTCCTCGTAGTACGAGCTGCCGAGCAGGATCCGGATCCCGAGGTTGATGTCGACCAGGCTCGTCGTGACGAGCTTGCCGTCGACGACGACACCGGGGGTCACGTACATCGCACGGCCCCACTCGGTCATGTTCTCGTAGCGGTAATCGACGACATCGGGGTTCTGGAACGAGCCCCAGCAGCCGAGCAGGATGCGGCGATCACCGACCATCTCGTAGCCGGGTATCGCTTCGTAGAAGAAGTTGAAGATGTCGTCGTTGAGCGGGACGAGCTTCTTCGCGAAGTCGACGAACTTGATCAAGCGCGCCAGGTAATCGGTGAACACCTGCGGTGTCGCGACGGTGCCGGTGCCGCCGGGGTACAGCGTCGATGGATGCGTGTGCCGGCCTTCCATCAGGCAGAACATCTCGCGTGTGAGCCGGCTCATCTCGAGCGCTTCACGATAGAAGTCGCCCGTGAACGGATTGAACGCGCGCATGATGTCCGCGATCGTGCGCTTGCCGTGGATCGCCGAATTCGGCGCCGGCGTGCGCTCGGCCTTCGCGAGCAGCGACGGATTCGTTTCGGCCACCATCTTCTCGCAGAAGTCGACGAACACCAGGTTGTCCTGGAAGATCGCGTGGTCGAACATGTATTCGGCGGCTTCGCCGAGGTTGTAGATCCACTCCGCGAGCGGCGGCATCTTGATGCCGTACGCCATGTTCTGCGCGTACACCGAGCACGTCGCATGGTTGTCGCCGCAGATGCCGCAGATGCGACTCGTGATGAAGTGCGCGTCGCGCGGATCTTTGCCGCGCAAGAACACGCTGTAGCCGCGGAAGATCGACGATGTGCTCTTGCACTCGACGACTTCGCGATTGTTGAAGTCGATCTTCGTGTAGATGCCGAGGTTGCCGACGATCCGCGTGACCGGATCCCACGCCATCTGCACCAGCTTGCGTTGCTTCCCCGTCCCCGGCGTAGTGGTCGTGCTCATCGCGTCAGCTCCTTGCGCCGGCCGTTGCTACCCGGCGAGTAGTAGGGGTCGTAGCCGCTCGTCAGCGCCGGACCGTTGTGGTGCCACTTCGGCTCTTCATCCATCGTGTGGTTCGTGATCCCGCGCAGCGCGCGCACGACACGGCCGTATGTCGTGACCAGCTTCGACGAGAACGCCGCGCCCGGCGGCTGATCCATGAACGGCATGAACTTGTCGGGGAAGCCCGGCATCGTGCAGCCGATGCAGATGCCGCCGACGTTGGGGCAACCACCGACGCCGCCAATCCACCCGCGCTTGGGCACATTGCAGTTGACGACCGGTCCCCAGCACCCGACCTTCACCTGGCAGCGGGGGGCGTTGTAATCGACCGCGAAGTCGCCTTGCTCGTAGTACCCGGCGCGATCGCAGCTCTCGTGCACGGTCTTGCCGAACAGCCACGTCGGCCGCAGCTTCGCGTCGAGCGGAATGATCGGCGCCTTGCCGGCGGCGAGCTGGAGCATCCAGACCAGCGCCTCCATGAAGTTGTCGGGCTGGATCGGACAACCGGGGATGTTGACGATCGGCAGACCCGCCTGCGAGCGGAAGTCCCAGCCGAGGTAGTCGGCAAGCCCCATGCAGCCGGTCGGGTTGCCGGCCATCGCGTGGATGCCGCCATACGTCGCGCAGGTTCCCGCTGCCATCACGGCCCACGCTTTCGGCGC
>DASUFX010000288.1:0-2990 GCA_036274355.1 Kofleriaceae bacterium
GACACGCACACGGTGTTCGACTTCGCGCCCGGGTTTGCGGCCGCGCGCGATCTCGCCACCCAAGGGTTCGGTGTGATGGCGATCGATCGCGTCGGCTACGGCGCGTCGAGCCATCCGAACGGCGACACGCTGTCGTTCGCAACGCACGCCGGCTACGTCCACGAGGTGGTGCAAGACGTGCGCGCCGGTGCGCTCGGCTTCACGCCGCCGGCGGTCATTCTGCTCGGGCCCTCGGTCGGTGCTGACGTCACGATGGTCGAGGCGGCGACGTTCCACGACGTCGATGGTGTCGTCATCGTCGCGAACACGAACGCCCTGCAACCCGCGCTGTTCCAGGTCGACGTCAATGCCTGGTTCGCGCAAGGCCCGTACTTCGACTTCGGCGTCGACTTCCGCACGAGCTTCTTCTACGCAGAGCCGTGGGCGCTGCAATGGATCATCGATCAGGACAATGCGACGCGCGCGCTCGTGCCGCGGGCCGAAATCCTCTCGGCGCTCACCGGTCAATCGGCGTTCGCGCGCGCGTTGATCGACGTGCCGGTGCTCCTCATGCAAGCGGACCACGATCATCTGTTCGTGCCGCAGGATGACTCCGCGCTGTTCACGTCGTCGCCGGACGTGTCGTTCGTGCTGCTCAAGAACACCGGCCACAAGCTGTTCTCGCACCCGACGAGCAAGGCGGCCGCGGTGCAGACCGTCGGCAACTGGCTCGACAGCCGGTTCTAGGTCGATCGATCGCGCGGGCGCGAGACGGCTTCCCGCGAAACGATGTCGGCGTGCGAGACGACCTCGGCGTGCGGAAGCTCCGGGGTCGTCTTCGCCCGATACCACAGCTCGATGCCGTACCGGCCTGCGACGACGAACGGCACCATCGCGATCAGCATGACCGGAATCTGCGCGGCATGCGGCACGAACGACGCGATGTAGTCGCCGAGGTACAGCCACGACAGCCACATCGTCGTGAACAGGATCGCGCGTCGTCGTAGCTGGCTGCGCGTCAGGTTGGCGAATCGGGTCATGACTGCGTTACGGCGGGTTCAGCGTACTAGTTTCGCGCGAGCAAGCTCGCGAGTCACGAACGTTCGGCGGTGCATCCATTTGCGCAGGCCGATCATCGCCTTGCCTGCGAACACCGACACGAAGCCGACGATGATCAGCACGTCGAGGGCAGGGAAGCCGGTCGTCATCGCGCGGTAGCCGCCGGACCGCTCCGACCAGCTCGGCAGATCGGGCAGCATGCGAAGATAGAGCGCCCACGGCAGGATGAAGCCCGCGATGAACCACGCGTTCAGATGCAGCTTGTCTTGGCTGTCGTAGAACGCGAGCGCGCAGTCGAGGCAGGTGTCGCGATGCTCGAGCGCCATGTGATCGACGCACGTCTCGGCCCCACACCGCGAGCAGCTGTACACACTCGTGCGGCAGTTGGTGCATTCCATGGTGGACGCTCCTTTCGACGGCACGCCATCAACGTGGCGCTGCGATCTTCGATGCGCCAGGTCTTGCCGACCGGTTCATCCGTTGGCGCGGAGATGCGTCTACCCGCGCGGGCGCTGGCTAACTGCGGTTGGGCAACGCGGATCCCGGCTGCGGACCGTTCTCGTCGTTGACCATGCGGATGTAGAGCTGCGCGTTCTTGTTCGTCGGATCGATGCGCAGAACCTCTTGCCACTCGGCGATCGCGGCGTCGCGGCGGCCGAGCGAGAACATCGTGACGCCGAGGTGCAAACGCGCCGGCACGAAGTCGGGGCGCAGCTTCTTGGCATGCTCGAACTCGGCGACCGCCGCGTGGAACATGCCCATGTCGCGATAGACGTTGCCGAGTCGCACGCGCAGGTCCGCGAAGTCGGGACACAGATCGAGCGACTTCGAGTACTCGCGCACGGCTTCGTCGAACATCGCGAGGCCGGCGTATGCAGCGCCGAGGTCGGCGTGCATGTTGGCGAGCTTGCCGCGCGCGAATCGATCGAGCGCGTTCGGCTGGCCGACCGATGCCGACACGGCACGCGTGTACACCTCGCGCGCGCGGTCGTACTTGCCGCGATCGTTGTACGTGACGCTCAAATTCAGCGCGGCCTCGGTGTAGCGCGGGTTCAGCCGCAGCGCGTTCTCGAACGCTTCCTCCGCATCGGAGAACCGGCCCTGCGCGTGATAGATCACGCCGAGCATGTTGTAGAGATCGGGGAAGCTCGGCCGTGCCGATGCCGCCTCGGCGAGAAACGGCTCGGCGCGCTCGTACTCGTTGGCGTTGTAGTGCTCGCGCCCGAGCGCGATCAGCTGATCGACCCGATCGTTTCCCATCACGGCTAGCGTATCCCAGGCCGCTGCCAACTACTAACGCTCGCGAGATCGCTAACGCTTTGCGGGGGCGAGGCTGGCGAGCGCGTCCCGTGCATCGCTCGCACGATCGCTCTTCGGAAACTTCTGGACGAGCTCGGTCCACGAACCGCGTGCACGATCCGGCATGTCGACGGCGACGTACGCGCGGCCGAGTAGCCATAGCGCTTCTTCGTCGTAGCCGACACCGCGATAGTGTTCGAGCAAGCGGCGCAACCGCAGCACGGTGCCCATCGGCTTGCCGCGATCCCAGTAGTAGCGCGCGACGTACCACTCGTGGTCTGCGAGCCGCTTGCCGACCTTCTTGACGATCTCCTGGGCGCGCTCGCGGTACGGCGAGTCGGGATACTTCGTGAGAAAGCTCTTCAGCTCGGTCGAGGCATCCTCGGTCGAGGACATGTCCTTCTCGTAGGACGGCGGGAACAGCCAGAAGTCGCCGGGGAGCTGCTTGTAGTACGCCTCGCCGATGCGGAACGACGCGTAGCCGTTCGCGACCATCTCGTGCGTGGGGTGGAACTTGATGAACAGACGGTAGGAGTCGATCGACTCGAGGTATTGCTCGGCGCCGAACTCGGCGTCGGCGAGGCGGAGCTCGGCGAGCACCGCGTACTTCGAGTACGGGAAGCGGCTCTTGATGAAGCCGAAGTACTTCGCCG
>DASUFX010000289.1:0-3263 GCA_036274355.1 Kofleriaceae bacterium
GCCGGTGCCGGCACGGGCAAGACCCGCGTGCTCGTGCACCGCATCGCGCGGCTCGTCGAGAGTGGCGTCGAGCCGTGGGCGATCCTCGCGGTCACGTTCACGAATAAAGCGGCTGGCGAGATGCGCCACCGGCTGCGCGGACTGCTCGGCGCGCGTGCCGATGCGATGTGGATCGGTACGTTCCACGCCACGTGCGCGCGGCTGTTGCGCAAGTACGCGGGCATCGTCGGGCTGACGAAGAGCTTCGTGATCTTCGACGACGACGATCAGATGAAGCTGGTCGAGAAGCTGCTCAAGGAGACCGGGCTCGACGAGCAGATCAG
This sequence comes from Kofleriaceae bacterium, assembly GCA_036274355.1. Taxonomy (GTDB): domain Bacteria; phylum Myxococcota_A; class Polyangia; order Haliangiales; family Haliangiaceae; genus JABFXX01. The sequence goes on from DASUFX010000289.1 coordinate 324, forward strand.
TACGCGCACCGTGCTGTCGCGCTTCGATCGCGCGAAGAACCGCGGCGTCGATCCGCGATCGGTGAAGACCGGCGCGTTCGACGACGTGATCGAGAAGATCTATCCGCTGTACCAGGCGCAGCTCGCGAAGGAGAACGCGGTCGATTTTAACGACCTCATTCTGAAGACGCTCGATCTGTTCAAGCACGAAGAGACGGCGCGCGCGCTCCAGGTCAGGTTCCGGCACGTGCTCGTCGACGAGTTCCAGGACACGAACCGCGTCCAGTACGACCTGGTTAGCAAATTCGCCGAAGCTACGCGCAACCTCACGGTCGTCGGTGATGACGATCAGTCGATCTATGCGTGGCGCGGTGCGGAGCCGCGCAACTTGCTCGACTTCGATCGCGACTTTCCCGACGCCACCGTGGTCAAGCTCGAGCAGAACTATCGTTCGACGCAGATGATCCTCGACGCGGCGAACGGCGTGATCAAGAAGAACCGCGATCGCCACGAGAAGCAGCTGTGGACCGATCACAAGGGCGGCGATCAGATCGAGGTCTATCAGGCAGGTGACGTGCGCGGCGAGGCGTACTTCGTCGCGCAGTCGATCCGCCGGATGCTCGACGAGGGGCCGTATTCGCCGAGCGACGTCGCGATCCTCTACCGCACGAACGCGCAGTCGCGCGTGCTGGAAGAACATCTGCGCGCCGCGCGCGTGCCGGCCAAGGTCGTCGGCGCGGTGTCGTTCTTCGAGCGCAAGGAAGTAAAGGACGTCATCGGTTACCTGCGTCTGCTCGGCAATCCATCGGCCGACTCGGCGTTCGAGCGCATCGTCAACGTGCCGGCGCGCGGCATCGGCGATGCGACGGTCGATCGGCTGCGTGGTGCGGCGCGTGCGGGGCTGCCGGGCCTGCTCGAGGCGGCACGACTTGCCGCGCGCGGCGAGGTGGCGGGTATCGGACCTGCGCCGCGCAAGAAGCTGCAGGCGTTCGTCGAGCTACTCGATGGCTTGCGCGACGTGATCGCGCAGGGTGCGTCGGTCGCCGAGACGATCATCCAGGTCGTCGATCGCAGCGGTCTGCGCGCGAAGCTCGAAGCGGACGAGAGCAGCGAGTCGCGCGACCGCCTCGATAACCTGGCCGAGCTCGTCACGATCGCGTCGGACTTCGACGAGGAGAGCGACGAGGCGCAGAGCGTTGACGGCTTCCTCGAGCGCATCGCGCTGACCGCGCCGGCAGATCAATCGACGACCGGCGAGACGGTCGTGCTGATGACAATCCACATCGCGAAGGGCCTCGAGTGGCCGGTCGTGTTCTTGACTGGCATGGAGGACGGCCTGTTTCCATCGCTCCGCGAGCGTGAGGGCGTCAACGAGGATGCCGCGCTCGAGGAGGAGCGCCGGCTCGCGTACGTCGCGATCACGCGTGCGCGCACCCGGCTCATCTTCACGCACGCGCGCACCCGGCGGGTGTGGGGCGAGATTCGCTTGCAGGGGCCGTCGCGATTCCTCGACGATGTGCCGGCGGGCTGCCTCGCAGGCCCGGCACGGCCGAAGGTCATCACGCCGAAGGCACCGGCAATCGTCGACGGCAACTGGAACGCGCGCCCCCGGCGGCGGCCGCGCGCAAGTATCGACGAATTCGACCAGCGGCTTCCGGATGACGAGCCGGTGTACCGCGTCGATGACGACCTCGAGGAGCCCGTCGTCTTCCGCACCGGAGATCAGGTTGCCCACCAGCTGCTCGGCATCGGGCGAGTGATCGCGATGAGCGACGGCAAGGTGATCGTCGAGTTCCCCGGCGCCGGCCGTAAAACCGTGTTGCCGAAATTCCTCGCACTTGCGCCCGACGACGGGCTCAACTGACCGACGGCTCGGAAGCGGCCTCACAGTTCCTGCTGGTGCTGCCACTAACCGGACCGGCCAATTGCTGTCGACGTAGGTGAGCGGTTGCGAGCAGGGAGTGTGGGGGAATCGGGAAGCTCGCGATCGACGATACAGCCATGAGGATCGGACTAGCTCTGCTCGTGGTGCTCAGCGTCGCGGCGCCTGCGTCCGCTGACTCGAAGGTCAAGAACTTGATCAAGTTCTACAACAAGGAAGCGATGGTCTGCGCGAAGTACGCGCAAGGCATCGCGAGCGCGAAGGAGCGCGCCGAGCCGTACGTCGACGATGCGGAGATCAAAGCCGATGTCGACAAGCTCGGTCAGGTGCAGGTAGTCGTGCGCGACTACTGCGATGCGATCGATGCGACGATCGCGATCCTCGATCCGAACGCGAGCTACAAGTCGCTGCAGGCCGAGATCGACAAGCACGACGCGGTCGTGCGCGCCGGACGCGAGGCGACGAAGGATGCGCTCGAGGAGAGCAACGTCGTCATCCAGCGGTTGATCCCGAAGGTCAACAAGCGCCGCGCGAACAGCTGATCAACCGCCAAGACGCCGCAGACGCCAAGATCGCCGCATCCGAAGCTCCGATCATGCGTATCCCATGCACGCGCGGTCGTCGCCCTCATCAACCGCCAAGACGCCGCAGACGCCAAGCCCAGAGATTCGATTCATTCGAAACACCACCCTTCGTACGCGTTCGCCCGAACGGCGGCACAGGGCTGTGATCAGATTCAAGGCCTGATCTTGGCGTCGGCGGCGCCTTCGCGGTTCGTCTCTTCTGGGGGACGCACCAACAACTGCGCTCGATCGTCTGGGCTGTGTCCGCGGCGGCTTGGCGGTCGCTACTGCGGCATCTTCTCGGTCACGACGACGAACGGCATCTCGACGCGGTTGCGCCAGATCACGACGTTGACGTTCTTGCCAGGAGGCGTCGCCGCGACGGCCCACGGCAACGTGCGGTGATCGACTTCGCGGCCATCCCATTTGAGAATGACGTCGCCAGCGCGCAGTGCTGCGCGGATCGCCGGCGAGCTCGGCTCGACGCCGGTGACGAGTGCGCCGCTGATCTTCTGG
>DASUFX010000290.1:0-7399 GCA_036274355.1 Kofleriaceae bacterium
AGCAGGCGGTTGAGCGTGTAGTCGTGCGGGTTGCCCTCGCCGGTCTTGCGCTGGTGCAAGATCATCTCGAGCGACGTCTCCGTGACCTTGCGCATCACGTAGAACGGACCACGCACGTTGTCGGTGCCCGCGTCGTAGATCGGGATGATGTTCGGGTGCTCGAGGCAGGAAATGATCCGCGCCTCGCGCGCGAGGATCACCTTCGTCGAGTACGCGTCGATGTCGCCCTTGAGGTGGCCGGCCTTCACCGCGACGGTGCGTTGCAGCACCGTGTCGTCGCATTCCATCACCTCGCCGAGGCCGCCCTTGCCGAGCACCGACATCTGCTTGTAGCGACCACCGAGCATGTTCGACAGCGCGGCAGGACCGAGCCGATCGGTGCCGGGATCGAGTAGCGCCATGTCGGGCGGCGGCGGCTCGTTCACGATCGATGCTGCGGTCGGCGCCGTCGCCTGCTGCGTTGGCATCTTCGCGCGCGCCTTGTGGCCGACGTTCGTGACCAGGTCCTCGGGCTTCTTCGGCACGCGCGGCGTCGTCTGCACGTCCGACATCACGATCGTCTCGCTGCTCTTGCCGAGCGCCGAGAGCACCGAGGCGAGCTGGGTCTCGGTCATGTGACCTTGGCCGACCCACAGGTCATGCACCGACTGACCGTTCGACGTCGCGAGCGCAGCAAGGGCCTTCACGAACGCGTCGTGCGTTATGAATCCGCGCGAAAGCGCGGCGATCCCCACGTTGATGTGGATCTCAGCCATTCACGAGGACTCCCCCAGACCGACGTAACGCAGCACAACGATAGTACAGTCATCAGCCAACGTCGGGGAATGCTTGGTTACGGCGTCGAACAGTGCGTTCTGGATCACGGCCACCGGTTGCGTCGCGCGCGCCTCGACGGTCTCCAGAACCCCTTCGTAACCGAACGGTTTGCCGGTCTTATCTTCCGCTTCAGTAACACCGTCGGTAAGTAGGATGAGCAAATCGCCGGCCGCTAGCGACCATTGCTGCTCGATGTTCACGTGGTCGATATCGTCCGTGATCGCGAGGAACGTGCCCGGCGTGCGAAGCATCTCGGTCTTCTGCGTGGCCGCGCGCCAGCAGACCGCATCCATGTGGGCGCCGGCGACGACGAGCGTGCCGTTACGGTCGTATCGCAATAGCGACAGCGTCATGTGACGCTCGGCCTCCAAACGTTCCTGGACGTTCTCGAACAGGACCCGGTTGAGCGTCTTCAGCACGAAGCTCGGCTTCGCCATCGGCTCGGCGCGGACCAGCGTCGCGACGCCTGTCTGCACCATCATCATCACGAGACCCGACGTGAGACCGTGACCCGACGCATCGCCGACCGCGATCCAGCAGCCAGTGGGAATCGGCAGCACGTCGTAGTAGTCGCCGCCGACCTCGCTTGCCGTCATCATGCGTGCCGCGATCTCGAGGCCGTCGACGTTCATGTTGCGCGGCAAGATCGAGGTCTGGATGCGCGCCGCGATCTCGAGCTCGCGTGCGAGTCGCTCCTTGTCGGCGAGCGCCATGCGCGAGTCGTCGATCTCCTTTGCCATCTGATTCATCGCGGTGCCGAGCGCCTGCACCTCGGTCGGGCCGCCAACGGATCGCGGCGACAGGTCACCTTGCGCGATTGCCTGCGTGCGCGTGACGAGCGCGTCGATCGGCCGCGATAGCCGGCGCGCGAGACCGAGCGCGAGCACGAGCGTCGCGAGCGCAGCACCCGCGAGCAAGAGCAGCAGAATGCGGATGATCTTGCGCCCCGGTGCGAGTGCTTCGTCGATCGAGTGGAGCAGAAGATATTCCACCCGACTCTCGCCGTGATAGCCGGGCACGGCGACGAGCTGCGCGTACCAGTGCGTGCCACCGAGCTCGACCTCGCGCTCGCCGCCGCGAATCGCGACGAGGCCCGTGCGCAGCTCTTCGGCGCTGATCGCTTCGGGCCGGCTCGTCAATGCAGCGTGATCGTCGACGACCGTCAGCTTGCCGCCGGTTTGCCGCGCGACCGTGGCGGCAAAGTCATCATCGATCGCATGGCCGACGACGAGCGCACCGACGACGCGCGCGCCGAACTCGAGCCGGCAGCCTTGCACTTGAAACGCCTTGTTGTCGGCGAGCCACACGCCGCTCTCCTCGCCTTTTGCGAGCGCGTTCGCGACGACCGGCTGATGCGTCATGTCGTCGCCGGCCGCTTGCGGGTCGGCGTTGTCGGCGATCAGACGGCCATCGGCGTCGACGATCACGAACACACCGGAGTGCAACGTCTCGGCGAGCGTGCGTACCGCGTCGAGGATCGTGTCGCGCGCGACGTCTTCGGTCGCGACGACGGCCTTGAGGCGCGGCTCCTCGGCGACGACGCGGCACTCCTGGCGTAACAGCGATGCACGCGAGGAGTGTTGGTCCAGCGTTACGACGCGGCTGCGCGCGAGGTCGTTCGCGACGCGCGTACGCGTGGAGCGATCGAACACGTACGCGATGGTTCCGATCGTTGCGCCGAGCACTGCGACGACGAGCAGCAGCACCCAGAGGAATACAGTCGTGCGCAACTTCACGGCGTCGGACCCTTCTTTGCCACTCGTTTGCCCGGCGGTGGCGGCTTCACGCTCACCGTCTTCGGCAGCGCGCCGCCGAGCCGGATCTTCGCGCTCGCCATCGCCTGCTCTTCGATCTCGGTGATGCCGAGCTCCTTGGCGATCGAGTCTGCGATCCCGCGATACGTCACGTCGACCTCGAGCGTGCCGATGTTTGCAGCGGCGAGCTTGAACGTGTCCTGCCAGCTGCCGCCGACGGCAATCCGCGTGTCAGTACCGACCTTCGTCGCGCGCCAGAACGGCACTTCGGCGCCGCTCGCATCGACGAGCACGCGGCCGAGCGCGCGCGTATCAGCCGCGACCTGCGCCCCCGCTGCGTCGAGCACGCGTGCACGGACGATGATGCGTCGCTCCGGCAAACCGGCGGGCACCGCATGACCGGCGTTGTTGTTGCGAACCGTCACCGCAACGGCGAGCGAGCCGGCGTCGTCTTTGACGGTGACATCGAGCCCGAGTGCGCGCTTCCGTAGATCCTGGGCGAGCCCGAGCAGCCCGTGATGCGGCACGCCGCTACGCACCGACGAGCCGACCGCGAGCGCGGCGCGCTCCTTTGGCATGTGGCAGTCCTGGCACTGCATGCCCTTCGCGGCTTCGGGGCCGGCCTTCCAGTCCGCGTATTCGGTGAACACCGGAATGCCCTTGGGCTCCCACCAATGACAGGTCCCGCAGATCGCGGCCTGCTGGTGCTCCTTCGAGCAGCCCATGCGATGGAAGTAGTGATCCTTGAGATCGCAGCGCGGCCCGTACTTCACCATGTCGTCGATCGCGAGCCGGAACTTGCCGCCGTCCGGCGACGGCTGTGGCTCGCGCAACGTGTGGCAGACGTCGCAGGTCACGCCTTCGCTCACGGTGATGTCGCGCGGAACGACCTTCGCGAGCGGCGCGTGGCAGCGATCGCACGACGGGTCTTTCGACGCCGCGACGGACACCTTGTAGAACGACGAGCTCACCGCCTTCGCGTGCGCTGACACTTCCCACTCGTCGAACATCTTCTCGTGGCACTCACCGCATCGACCGGCACCGGTGACGAACACCTTGGACTCGGCCGCGTCGGCAACGACAGCCACCGCCGCGTCGCTGATCGGCGCGACGGGCGCAGCATCCCGCTTCGCCGGTGGCGCCTTCTTCCCCGACGGCTCACACGCTGCCAGCAGCAGGACGATTACTTGTAACGCCCGTATGGCGTGCCGTCCTTTCGCGTGTGCGTTTCCTTCTTCGCGACCTCGCTCATCTCGAGCTTCACTTCCGCCGCCTCGCCTGCCTTGACCGTGACCGTGCCCTTCGCTTCGTCGCCCGTCGGTAGCCACGCGACGACCGGATATTCGCCGGCCGGCACGTTGTCGATGCGGAACGCGCCGTCCGCGCCCGTGATCGTGTAGTAGGCGTTATCGAGCACCTTCACCTTCGCGATCATCTCGGGGTGAATGTTGCAGTACACGTCGACGGTGCCGGAGCGCTTCATCTCGACGGACTTCGCGGTGCCGCTCTTGTAGAGGCCGAGGTCGAAGCGCGCGGGACGCGAGACCGAGAACACGTTGTGAAAAATCTTGTCCTCGTTCGGGAAGTCGATCGTGGTGCCCTTCACGACGATCGTCAGCGGCGGCTCGAACTGCTTCTCGCGCTGGCGAATGATCGCGTGGTCCTTCGGCACCGGCGGCGTTCCGGCCACGCCTTCGAGGTACACGACGACGCCCTTCTTGTCGGACTTCGCCTTGCCCTTGGCGTTGATGGTCACCGTGCCACGCACGCTGCCGGTCGACGGCTTGCTGCGTGCATCTCCGACGAAGACCACGAGAGCTGCGAACATCACGATGATGGGTAGTCGTCGCATCGTGCCTCCTAGTACTTGATCACCAGCGAGCTGGTGAGAACGTCGTTGGGAATCTGCGGCACGTCTTTCTCGAGCTCGCGGTTCTTCGTGCCTTCGATCTTCACGATCACGCGCGTGCCGATTTCCGCACGCAGCCCGAGCGTCGCGCGCGCGAGGTCTGCGATGTAGACGAAGCTCGCGCCCGAGTAGTGATACGCGTCGCGCCAGTCCACGCGGATGTACGGCACGAACATGTTCGTCACGCGGTAGGCGACGAGGCCATAGGCACCCTTGTAGTTGAGGCACGGCGCGACGTCGCACTCGGCCATCGCCATCGGAGAGGTCTTGCCCTTCGCCCTGCCATGTACGTACTCGGCGGTGACCTCGAGGTCCTTCCAGTCGATGTGCATGTCGGCACCGTAGTGCCACTGGTACACGTCGTTGAACGGTTGGAAGTCCTGCGCGCCCCACGCGCCGGACACGCCGAACTCGACGACCTTCGCGATCTGATACGACAGGCGGCCGGCGCCGGTCTTCATCTGATTCGTGTCGGTCTCGCTCGAGAACGGAAACCCTTCACTGAAGTGGCTGCCGTTCGTGACCGCGACGTTGAGGATGAGCGCCTCGTCGAGAAACCGCGCACGCGCCTTGAGGCCGGTCGGCCGCCCGCAGGTGTAGCGACAGATCAACGACGGCGTGACGCCGACGCGATCCGGCGATTCGAGCGAGCGGTACTCGTAGCCGACAACCGAGTCGAACTTGCCGGCTTGCAGCATCAGGTCGAACTTCTCGATGCGCGGCCGCCACTCGGCGTACGCGAGCTTGACGTCGATGTAGTCGCCAACGAACAGGCCCGCGGGATCGGAGACGTCACGCGCACGCGGCACGAAGTCGATGCTCGCGTTCAGCTGCGCGGTCTCGCCGATGCCGGAGAACAGCGCCAGGTTGACGGCGTTGACGAGCATCGTCGACTTGCCGTGCGAGTTGATCGGATCGAACGTGACCGCACGCGACTCGCCGGTATCCGCGACGTCGCCACGCGAATTGATCGCGGTAGACAGTGGATCGCCGTAGAACACCCAGGAGCCGGGGACCTTGTCGATGAACTCGGGAAACCAGGTCTGCAGTAGGTCGGTTCGCGTGCCGGCGCCGTTGCCGCTCGTCACGAACGCACCCATGTCGACGTAGCCGCTGATCTTGCCGGTCAGCGGCAGCAGCGACTGCAGCTTCTCCTCGAGATACGAGTTGTCGTCCTTCGCCTGCTCGAGCTCGTCTTCGACTTTCTGCAGCCGCTGTTCGAGCTCGTGCAACTTCAGATCGACCTTCGGCTCGGCGGGCTCCTTCGGCTCCGTCTGCGTTGGCGGCTCGGGCTGCGCGGGCTGTGCCGGCTGCGGTTGGGGGTCGGCCGGTTGCGCCCACGCAGGCGTGGCAACGATCAACGAAGCAAGGAAGATGCGTTTCACAGGGATTGAATCCATGAGCGAATGAGCGCGATGCCGGTGTCGTCCGTCTTCTCGGTGGCGATCGGTGGCATCTGCACGTTCATCGTACGCTGCGTGATGCGAAAGAACGCGGCGCTCATGTCGGGATCGCCTGCAACAATCCGATGCACGTAGCCGTGGCCAACCCACTGCTCGAGCGGGACGCCGACGGTGGTCTGCACGATCTGAGTCGTCGCCGCGTCGTGCTCGTCCACGTCTAGCCGCAGAATCATGTGTGAGTCGGCCCACGCGCTGCCATTGGGGTTGTGACAGTGGCCGCAGTTCGCGTGCAGGTAACCGAGCGCTGGATTCGGCGCCTCGTAGGTCGTGCCCGCCGGTGGTGGCGACGACAGCGGCAACGCCGAGACATCACCGAGCTGCAGAGCCGACATGCCGAGCGAGTGACCGGGCTCGCCGATGTGGCAACGCCAGCACATGTCCGCCGGTGGCGCATCGTGCTCGGTGCCACGCAGGTTCTGGGCGCCATCCTTCGCGAACTCGGCGTCGGATTCGTTGTCATCCCACACGTAGGAGCCGGCGAGCGTGTCGCGCTCGAGGTCGCCGGTATCTGCCACCCGCCAGATCAAGCGAGTCTCTAGACGTTTGCCGTCGAGCGAAAATTCTTTGAAGAACTTCGTGCCGACCGGGAACTTCCAGTGGTTCATGTCGGTGGTGTCGATCGTCGCGCCGGTCGGCAGCTGGTACCAGCGATGCTTCTCGGCAGCGTCCGACCACAGCACGTTGTTCGGCGTGAACTCGTGCAGGCGCGGCGACAGCGTCTTCGTCCGAATGTTCGTGTAGAGCCCGGTCTGCGACAACCGATCGGGCAAAACGGTAGGAAGCACCTCGGCATCAGGCGGCACGACCGGTGGGTCCGAACAGGCAACCACCGCGAGGAGCAAGAACCACGGACAGCGCACTACAACACTCAGGGCACCGGAGGACCTTGGCAGTTACCGCACGGGATGTAGCAACCGTCGTCGGGAACCTGATCGCCGTCGTCGTCGGTGAAGTTGCCGCACTGCGCGTCGGTCTCGGGCCCAGCGGCGATCGGTGGCGGTCCGCAGTTCGCAAGGGCGCCATCGTTATCGATCGCCGGGATGGTGTAGAGGTACTCGACGATGTCGGCGAGATCCTGCGGTTCGAGCGCTGCGTAACCCGAGACGAGACCACCGTGCGTTGCCGCGCAGACCTGCTTGCCGTCGGTGTCTTTGCCCTTCGCGATCGCGTCGGAGATTTGCTGCTTCGTCCAGCCGCCCACGCCCTTCGGAAACGCCTCCGGCGTGATGTTACGCGTCGCGATCGCGGGCGGGAATGCAACGTCCTTGAGGCCGAGCTGCTCTTGCGTGAACACGCGACCGCCGCCGAAGAACTTCGACTTGTCGAACTCGAGGAAGCTGCCCGGGAGGGTCGGCGAGTGGCAGTCGATGCAGAGGCCTACCTGTGTCGAGAGGTAACGGCCACGCATCGCGCTCTCGTTGTTCGCGCCGCCGGCCGGCATCGGAATCTCGGAATCG
>DASUFX010000291.1:0-4714 GCA_036274355.1 Kofleriaceae bacterium
CGAACCGGTACCGGCCGATACTTGCGCGTGACGGAGCGCCGCACGCCCGAGATGGGGACGGTGACGGTCGTCGCCGACGTCACCGAAGACGTTCATCACGAAGCCGAGCTCACCACCGCACGCGAGATCGCAGAGGCCGCGAGCGCTGCAAAGAGCGAGTTCTTGTCGTCGATGAGTCACGAGCTCCGCACACCGCTCAATGCGATCCTCGGCTTCGCGCAGCTGCTCGAGCGCGATCGCAAGCAACCGCTGAGCGAGCGCCAGCTCGAGCGGCTCTCGCACGTGCTGCGCGGCGGCGAGCACTTGTTGCGTCTGATCGACGACATCCTCGATCTCTCACGCATCGAGGCCGGCCGGATCTCGATCTCGTCGGAGCCGGTCGCCGTGCGCGAGGTGCTGCAGGAGGTCGTCCACACGCTCGAGCCGATGGCCACGCGTGCGCAGATCCAGATCGCCGAGCCGATCGTGCCGACCGATGCGGCCCGCGTCGTTGCCGATCGCACCCGGCTCGCACAGATCCTGATGAACTTCGGCTCGAACGCGATCAAGTACGGCAAGCAGGGTGGCCACGTCACGTTCGAGGTCACCCAACGTCGCGACGCGTTGCGCATCACCGTGATCGACGACGGCATCGGGATCCCCGAGGACAAGCGCGACAAGGTGTTCGAGCCGTTCCAGCGCGCGGGCCAGGAGACCGGCCCGATCGAAGGCACCGGCATCGGCCTCACGATCAGCAAGCGCCTCGCCGAGCTGATGAGGGGCGCCGTCGGCTTCGACAGTGAGGTAGGTCGCGGCTCGCGGTTTTGGATCGACATCCCGGTTCACCGCGCGGCTGCCGGTGAGGATGAGGCCGGCGCTGTCGACGCGGCGGCGCGGTCGCCGCTCGCTCGCGACGAGGTGCGCCACAAGATCGTTTACGTCGAGGACAATCCGTCGAACATCGCGTTCATGCGTGAGGTCATGGACGAGCTACCCGGCGTCGAGCTACTCACTGCGCCGACCGCGGAGATCGGTCTGCCGCTGATCCGCGCGCATAAACCGAGCGCGGTGATCATGGACATCAATCTTCCCGGCATGAGCGGCTTCGATGCCGTCCGCCAGCTGCGCGAGTGGGGCGACACCAAGGACATCCCGGTGATCGGCCTGTCGGCCGCCGCGCTCGCACGTGATACCGCGCGCGCGAAGGAAGCCGGCTTCTTCCGGTATCTGACGAAGCCGGTGAAGGTCGACGAGCTGATGAAGACGCTCGAAGAGCTGCTCGGACACTAGGCGCGGCCCATCACCGCTTTGCACGTCTTCGTGTAGAGATCGCGGAACAGGTGCTTCGGATCGGTGATCTGTTTCACCGCGTCGTAGTTGCGCTTGTTGAAGATCGTCCAGAACTCCGCCTCCGGATAGTAGTTGTGCGCGATCAGCGTCTTGATGCCGCCGAGCTCGCGCAGCTTCTCCTCCATGATGCGGTGGTAGTTCTTGTCGCCCTTCTGCTTCATGCCGTAGATCGCGAGGTCGAGGAACATTCCGTCCTTCAGGCCGCGCCAGTAATCGTCGGCGAGCCACTCGTAGTCGTGGACGCGGCGATACGGCACGCACCAGAGCGGAAAGAATCCGAACTCGTGCTCGTACCAGGTGAGGAACTCGGGAACCTTCGAGAACGGCACGAACACGTCGAGCGTGATCGTCGGTTTCTCCGATCGCAGCAGCCAGTGCAGATTCGCCGCGATCTTCAGCAAGTGCGTCGAGCTGAGCAGCGGTAACCGCACGTTCGTGACGCCGCGGTCGTAGCGGAAGAAGTACTGCGGTGTCTCGAGGTAGTCCTCGTCGCGCGTCGCGGTGCTCTTGTAGTAGACCTTGAAGCGGTCGTAGCGATTCGTGTACGGCGCGCGATCGACGAAATGCCCGACGCTGAGCACGTAGAGCGACGGCGAGTGGATGATGCCGTCCATGAACTCGACATCGCGGGTCTCGGTGTGGCGCGCGATCGACGCCTGGTACGACTCGATCGTCGTGTGCTTCTCGTAGACGACGTGCACGTAGCGCTTCGCCGGCACGAGCTTGAACACGAGCTTCGCGAGAATGCCGAGCGTTCCGAAGCCGCCGTGGACCATCTGGAACACGAGCTTGTGCTGGTTGTCGGGCGTGCAGGTCAGCACGTCGCCGGTCGCTGCGATCACCTCGTACTCGAGACACGTGTCGTGAAAGCCGCCATGGACGAACGACATCGATTCGATCGAGCAGCCCGCGACCGCGCCGCCGATCGTGATCGTCTTGAGCTCGGGAACGACGATCGGGACGAGGCCATGCGCGAGCGTCGCGCGGACGAGATCGACGAACGTGACGCCCGACTCGGCGACGCAGATCTGCTTCACCGGATCGACCTCGAGGATCTCGGTCAGATCGCTGATATCGATCTTGTCGTCCCGGTAGCGCAGATCCTTCGCTTTCGGGACCTGGTGCGCGACGGCCTTCTTGCGGAGCGATAGCGGCTTGTCGCCGCGATGTGCTTTGAGTTGCGCCACGATCCGCGCGACTTTGGCGGCATGGCGTTCGACAGCTGTCATGTGGGCGACATCTTGCACCAGCACGGTGCGTGCCTCCACCGTGTGCGTGCGATCTGGTCCATATCCCCCGGTTGGTTGTCGTGACCGGCGGCCCGGGTGCGGGCAAGACCGCGCTCCTCGAGGTCGCGCAACGCGAGCTGTGCCGGCACGTGGTCGTGTTACCCGAAGCTGCCAGCATCTTGTGGCGAGGTCAGTTTCCACGCCGTACGTCGCTTGCTGCTCGGCAGGCTGCACAACGCACGATCGCGCGCGTCCAGCTCGAGCTCCAACGCATGACGCTCGAAGAAGGCCACGCCGCTGTGATCCTCTGCGATCGCGGCACACTCGATGGTCTCGCGTATTGGCCCGGCGCCCCCGAGAACTACTTCGCGGCGCTCGGTTCGACACGCGAACAGGAGCTGGCGCGCTATCAGGCCGTGATCCACATGCGGACTCCACCTGCGCACAACGGCTACTCGCACGCGAACCCATACCGCATCGAGAGCGCCGAAGAAGCCGCGAAGCTCGACCAGCTGATCCTCGCCGCGTGGGATGGCCATCCGCGCCGCTCTGTGATCGAGACCGAGCCAGACTTTTTCGTGAAGCTGCAGCGAGCGCTCATCGCGATCCGCGATCAGCTGCCGGCATGCTGCGTGAAGTAACGATCAGCATGACCGACGCACGAGCGACGCAAGCTGCCGAGCTGATGGAGCAGTTTGCAGTGCGCACCGGGCTTACCGATCAAGCCGCGCCACGGCGCTACCTGTGGACCGATGCATTTGCGCTCTGCAACTTCATCGCACTGCACCGCGCAACCGAGAACCCGCGCTACGAAGCGCTCGCAAACAAGCTCGTCGAACGCGTTCATCACGTGCTCGCTCCGCATCACGATGTCGAGCATCCGACCGCAGCGGGCCTGCGCATCGGTAAGCGGCTGCCCGAGCGTGGCCCCAACGATTACTTCGACGACGAGCTCGAATGGGATCGCGACGGCCAGTACTTCCACTACCTGACGAAGTGGATGCACGCGCTGGATCAGCTCGCGCGCGCGACGAATCGGCCGCGGCTCAACTTGTGGGCACGCGAGCTCGCAGCGACGGCGCATCGCGCGTTCACGTATTCGACGCACGGCGTGCGGCGCATGTACTGGAAGATGAGCATCGATCTGTCGCGACCACTCGTGTCTTCGATGGGTCATCACGATCCGCTCGACGGCTTCGTCACGACGCTCGTGCTGCAGGCGCATGCACAGCTCCCCGGGCCCGAGCTGGATGGAGCGCTGCGCGATTTCTCGTCGATGATCGAGCGCCGCGCGCTCGCGACCGCCGATCCGCTCGGCATCGGCGGCTTGCTCACCGATGCGCTGCGAATGACGAGCCTCGTCCGGCGCGGCGTGCCCGGCGCGGATCCCGAGCTCCTCGACGCGATCGTCACCGCCGCGGTCGACGGACTTCAGCAGATCGATCGCCAGCAGGATTTGCGTGCGCCGGCTTCGTACCGGCTAGGTTTTCGCGAGCTCGGCTTGGCGATCGGCCTAGCTGCGGCCGAGCAGATCGGCGACGCGCGCCTGATTCCGTATCTACCGCTCCGCAGCAAAATCGAACGCTTCTGGCTCGATGCAAACCACCGCGCGACGAGTACGTGGCTCGAGCACGCGGACATCAACGACGTCATGCTCGCGACGAGCCTGCTTCCGGACGGCTTTCTCGGCACGGCATGACAAATGCTGCTCTGACGGGTATGGCGCCCTACCCCGTTCAGCTCGAAGTCTCGTCGCCGGCGCGCTTCGACCGCATGCAGCTGCTCGTGCGCCTCGGCATCGCAATCGCGCTCGGCTGGCTCGGCATCACGATGGGTTGGCTCGCGTGGCTCTTGTTCCTCGTGCTGCCGGTGATCGCCGCGATCGTCGTGTCTACGAAAGGTGCTGAGTACTACCTGCACACGACCGCGACGAAGCTCTGGCCGCCACTGACGTGGTTGCTCTCGTTCTCGGCCTACATGCTGCTGATCACCGACGAGGTTCCGATCGACGAGACAAGCCTGCGTACCGAGCTCCACGTGACCGGCACGCCGTCGATCAGCTCTGCGCTGGCTCGTATCATCATGTCTATCCCGAGCGCGATCGTCTTGTGTTTGCTTGGGTTCGCATCCTGTGTTCTGTGGGTCATCGCGCTCGG
>DASUFX010000292.1:0-6521 GCA_036274355.1 Kofleriaceae bacterium
CAGACGTACCAGCGCTTGTACCAAGGTGTCGGTCTCTGCTCGCCGCGCTGGCTGATGATGATCGTGTCGACATCGACGAGGTTTTCGGGATCGAGAGCCGCGATGATCTGGCGCGCGATCGCTGCCGATGACGCCTCGTTGCCAAGCTCGAGCGGCTTGGAGACCTTCTTGGTGTCGACATCGTAGAGGCGGACCATGATCTGGTCTTCGCCGCCGTCTTCGATAAACAACAGGCGCGGCACGCCCGTCAGCTTCGCGAGCGCCTTGGCGCGCTTCAGCCGGGGCTTGCCGGCTGGTGCGGCGACGCTGGCATCGACGAGGCGCGCAGCGCGATCGAGCGTCGACTCGGGATCGAGGTTGATGTCGATGCGATACGTCTCACCCTGCGCGATCTCGACGAGCTCGGCGTACGGCTTGCGCTTGGGCGCGGTGATCATCACGAGGTGCTTGCCGACCGGCAACGAGAGCTTCTCGCCAGCAGCGTGCGCTTCGCCGCCATTGATCGAGATCTGCGCTTCGTTCGGGTCGGTGTTGACGCGCAGCGTGCCGGTCTCGTCGGGCTCGCGCTTCGCGCGCTTGACGAGCGAACGCACGCGCGGCGACGCGAGCTTCTTGTCGATCACCCACGCGGGGTTGAAGCGATACGCGGCGCGGAACCACCGCTCGGCTTCGTCCTGCTGGTTCAGCGCGGCGGCGATGATGCCGCGCCACTGGCTCAGCTCCGCGAGCGCGGGAATCGGATCGCGGCTCACCGCTTCGCCGAGGATGCGCTGCTCGTCGGTGTCGATGATCTTGAGCGCGAGCTCGTAATCAGCGCTGCCGTAGGCCTCTCGGATCGCGTCGACGTCGGCGATCAATACGTTGCGGCCATCGAGCGTCGCCTCGAGATTCTTGTCGAGCTTGACGAGCATGTTGCGCGAGTCGAGGACGCGGCGCAGGCGCGCGATCTGGCCGACGCTGCCGAGCTTCGCTGCTGCGTTGACGACGACAACCTGCTCCGGTGACTCCTCGTCGTCCGCGTACACAGGCGCGGCGACGTGTACGAGCGCCAGCGCGCCTAGTACTTGGAGACGTCGCATGCCCTCTCCTCTAGCTCGACTTTGAGCGTCATCACTTCACCCGAGCCGATCGAGACCGGGCAGGTGACGACGCCGAGATCGGGGTTGCTCAGCTTGACGGTGTAACGACCGGCCGCGACCTTGAACTTCGCGCCGGGCGCGTACTGTTTCTGGCCGTTGACGTATGCCCACGCCCACGTGCCTTCGTACGTGTTCACACGCAGCGTTGCGTCGGCGGCGCCGCTTGCGACCTTCTTGCTCGGCGGCGCGGTTCGCGCTCTGCGCGGCGCGGTCGAAGCTTCTTTCGTCGCCGGTGCGGCAACCGATTCGGCCACAGCGGCGGGCGGTGGCTCGGCAGCGACGGCTTCGGCCGGCACGGTCGGTTCGGGCACCGTCGGTTCGGGCACCGTCGGTTCGGGCGTCGGCGGCGCAGCGGCTGGCGCAGGCGCCTCGGGCGGCATCACGACGTGCGTGACGAGCTCGGCCGGCGGACTCTCGCGTGTAGCGGCTGGCTCGCGATCGGGACCGAGCGTGATCGCGATTCCTGCGATCACGCCGATCAGTGCAGCGATGCCGAGCACGGCGAACGTCCACTTGCTCATGTGCGCGCTGCGTGCGTCGACGACCGACGCGCCCGTCACGATCGAGCCGCCGTGCACGGACGCGAGCTCCGGGCTCGGCAACAGTGCGGCGGGCAGCTGAAACGGCATCTGCGACGAGCTGCGCGGCATCGTCCGTGGCGGCGGAATCTCGACCATCGAGGTGAGCGCGCCCGACGGCGGAATCAGCACGGCAGACGTCCGGGCGGCGCTCTCGCTCGGGACTTCGATCAGCGACGTCTGTGCACCGCTCACGCTCGGCATCTCGACCATTGATGTGCGTGCGCCGGTCGACAGCGACGGGGTGTCCTGCGTCTCGACGGAACCGTCGATCGGCGCCGATGGCAACCGAGCCGGCTGGCTGATCAACGAGCGCGTGATGATCGTGACCGGGTTGTCGGTCACCTGCGTGCGCGGGCCGGCGGACGTGTGCACGGCACCCGGCGACACCTCGCGAATCGCCTGGGCGAGATCATTGGCACCTTCGCGCCACTGGTTCGCGAAGCGCTCGTCGATGATCGCGTCGATGAAATGCTGCATTCGCGCGTAGCGATCTCGCGTCTTGTCGGCCAGTGCCTGCATGCAGATCGCATCGAGTCCTGCCGGCACGGCTGGATTGACGACGCGCGGCGGCGCGATCCGGATCGGTCCGCTGTCGCGTTCGTCGGGCGTGACGCGCTGGCCAAACGGGTGCTGGCCGGTGATCAGCTCGTACAACACGACACCGAGCGCGAACACGTCGGAACGCGGCGTGAGTGCTTCGCCGCGTGCTTGCTCGGGTGCCATATACGCCCACTTGCCTTCGACGATGCCAGCGCCGCCGCCTTCGCGACGCGCGATGCCGAAATCAGCAACCCGGACTTCGCCCGACGTCGTCAGCAACAAGTTGCTGGGCGAGATATCGGCGTGAATGATCGCGCCGCCCGGCCGCGCGTGCGCGAACTCGAGGCCCGCGGCGGCGGCTTGCACGATGTACGTCGCATTGCCGAGCGACAATCCGCGTGCTCCGCGTGCCTTCAGCAGTTGCCGCAAGCTCGGGCCATCGACGAACTCCATGACGAGGAACACGTCGTCGCCGTCGCGCGCGAGATCGAGAACGCTCACGATGTTGCCGTGAGTCATGCCGACCAGGAGCTTCGCTTCGCTGATCAGGCGTTCGACGAACACGTGATCGTTCGCCAACTCCGGAAGCAGTCGTTTGATCGCGACCGGCTTCTGGAAGCCGTGCGACCCGAGTACGTGGCCCGCGAACACTTCGGCCATACCGCCCCGTCCGAGCAGCTCGCCAAGGACATAACGACCCTGGCGGCGTGCCGGTGGTTCGGAGGCTGGACGCACGTCTCCTATGGCGGTGGATATCCCGGCCACGGCTTCTGAACACGAGTGCATTCAGCGTGCCCGAGCTAACAGATCGTACATTCGAGTGTTTCACTCCGATTACCGTCGGAGACACCCCGGGGTGGGGGAGGATCTATGGGGAGTGGTGCCCCTCCGTGGGGACGTAACCCTCACGGTTCGTTTATGTTGCGCACCGTAATGCACAAAACTCCGTCGCCCGAATCGCAGCGCATCTTCGCTCCAGGCCTGTTCGCCGGGCAGGTGGCAATCGTCACCGGTGGTGGCTCGGGCATCGGGCTCGCCACTGCGCTCGAATTCGTACGCCTCGGCGGCCGGGTCGCGATCTGCGGCCGCAGCGAGGACAAGCTCGCCGCCGCCAAGACACAGCTCGTCGAAGCGGGCAGTGCCGATCGTGTTCGCACCGCGACATGCGATATCCGCGAGCCGGCGCAGGTCGAAGCGTTCGTCAAAGACACGCTCGCCGCATGGAGCCGTCTCGACATCCTCGTCAACAACGCCGGCGGTCAGTTCCCATCGCCCGCGCAGCACATCTCGCCAAACGGTTTTCTCGCGGTCGTGAAGAACAACCTCGTCGGTACGTTCAACATGTCTCGCGAAGTCGCGAATCAGTGGATGATCCCGCACAAGGGCGGTCGCATCGTGAACGTGATCGCGAACATCTACCGCGGCTTTCCGGGCATGGTGCACACGGGCGCGGCGCGCGCTGGTGTCGAGAACATGACGATGACACTCGCGGTCGAGTGGGCGCAGTTCAACATCCTCGTCAACGCAGTCGCGCCGGGCATCATCATCTCGAGCGGCACCGCGCAGTACCCGCCGCAACTCCTCGAGCGTGGGATCGCGGAGACACCACTCAAGCGCGCGGGCACCGTCGATGAAGTCGCTGCGTCGATCGTGTTTCTCGCGTCGCCGGGTGCGCAGTACATCACGGGCACCACGCTGCGCATCGACGGTGCGCAATCGCTCTGGGGCCACACCTGGGAGATCCCGTAATGGACCTCGGGCTCGCCGGCAAAGCATGCCTCGTCGCTGGAGCATCGCGTGGCATCGGTCGCGCGATCGCACACTCGCTCGCGCGTGAAGGTGCACGTGTCGCCGCAGTCGCGCGTGGCGAAGCCGATCTCGCGACGCTGATGCGCGAGCTCGGCGAAGGACACACGTCGATCGTCGCGGACGTCGTGACAGCGGAAGGTGCGAGCGCCGCGGTCGACGGCACGATCGCTGCGTTCGGTGGTCTCGACGTCGTGATCGCGGTCGTCGGCAAATCGTTCGCGCGCGATGCGTCGGGCATGGACGATGACGATCTCGCGAAGTCGCTCGATATGAACCTGTGGTCGAGTGCGCGCGTCGCGCAGCGCGCGGTGCCGCACCTGGTCGCGCGCGGCGGCGGATCGATCACGCTCATCACGTCGATCTGGGGCCGCGAAGCCGGCGGTGCGCCGGGCTACAACGTCGCGAAGGCGGGCGTGATGGCGCTCGCAAAAGCGCTCGCGCGCGACTACGCGAAGCACAACATTCGCGTGAACAGCATCGCGCCGGGATCGATCCTGTTCCCGGGTGGCGGCTGGGACCGCCGCATGAAAGCGGATCCCGACGCGATCGCGGACATGGTCAAGCGCCAGCTGCCGTTCGGCCGCTTCGGCACGCCCGAAGAGGTGGCCGACGTCGTCGCATTCGTCGCGTCGCCGAAGGCGTCGTGGATCGCAGGCGCGTGCGTCGTCGTCGACGGCGCACAGTCGAGGGCATTCTGATGCGGATCGTCGCATTCGCCGGAGCACTCCTCCTCGTCGTCGCCTGCAAGAAGCCAATCGCCGAGCCGCGCGAACCCGAGCGATCGGAGAACCCGCCGATGCACAACGTGGCGCCTCGGGATCCCGAAGGCCCGGTTCCGGAAGCCCAGACGCCGCGACCTGTTCGTGGTCGCGCCGTGCTCGCCGGCGACCAGCGGCTCAACGAGCGGCTACGCAGCCCCGATCTGCTTCCGCTCGGCAGCCGGATCCGGCGCCGCCTCCAGGTCGAGGCTGCGTCCCGCGATGAACTGTGTGCGTGCCTCGATCACGTGCTCGACGCCGCCGGCAATCCGGCGCTGATGACCATCGAGCTGCGCGTCACGCTCGCCGAGCACGCGCTCGGCAACTACCGGATCATGATGAATATGGCCGACGAGCGGTTAAGGCGCGAGTCGATTCGCTAGCGATTCCGGCACGTAGGTCCGCCGCAAATTGTTGCACCTGTCGGTTGCAAGAGATGCGCTTGCAAGCAACACGCGCACGGTGTGAGATCTCCGTCGGCAGGGCACTCATCTCGTGCGCTGTTGGGAGCCGTTCCACCATGAAGTGCTGTCTCATCATTGCGCTATGTTTCTGCGCCTGCGGCACCTCGAAGCCCGAGCAATCGTCGAGTCAACAGGCCGTTAGTGGCTCGGGTGGCTCGGGCTGCGACATGACGCCAATCGACGACAAGGGAACGCTGCCCGCGTGCGCGGCCGGAACAAGCACGACGAGTGGTCCCGGTCGTCCGTTTGACCGTCCAACTCCAGAGCCTTCCGTCCCGCTCTCTGCAGATGAGAAGGCTGCAGCCGCAAGAGCCGACGCGCTATCCGCGGCTCGGAATCCATCTGGTCAGTCTCCGCTGGACCGTGGTTTCGGAGGTCCGCAATGAGCGAAGCATGCACTATGGTCCGTTGGCGGCTCGTTCGACGGCGGTGTCCACTGTTGCTAGGTGCGCTCGCGATGCTGCTCGTGCTCTTTATTGCCCCCACGAGGGCGGAAGCGACCTGCGGCACCTATGGCGTATATCATTGGCGTGAACTGACCAACGACCCGAATCTGTGCACAGACCCTCATGGCGTCCAGTGCATCCAAGGTAACTCCTTTTGCAATCAATGCAGTTTTGGCTGCGAGTGGCCAGGCTGTGTCTGTAACTGCGGCACATTGGTCTTTATCGATACCGACAAGTACAGCTGCGCGACGGGGGCATACGTCTCGACCGACACAAATATCTTCTCGACGTGTCCGTGCACGGCAGGCGGCGCGGCGGAACTGGCAGCCAAGCCCGACGGCGCGATCGTTCCTGGTACGGGGTATCAGTGCACAGAAAACTGCCAGACGAGCGGCCCGACGCCGGCAAGTGCGAGTCGAAGGAAGCTCCAGACAGTTCGCCAGGTTTGATCAATGAAGGCTGCGGCGATGACGAAAACAGCTGCTCGGCAGGAGGCTCCGATCGAGACGGCGCACCGGTGAGATTCTCGTCGCGACGAGTGGAAACAAATCCGATCACGGTCTTCAGCGTTCCAACCCCGGACGCGATCTTTTTCGGTTACCGAATGATGTGGGGCTCGCACGTGTCGAACATTGCCGCACACAAAGTCGGCTCCGACACGGGACCGACGATTCACCATTCGAACGAGGTGACTCACTTTCTCGGGAGCGGCTGGGTCGATGACTACTCGGATCGCCTGTTCTTAAACGTGCGGGACAAGGCGGTATCGAGTCCCCCGACGATA
>DASUFX010000293.1:0-7355 GCA_036274355.1 Kofleriaceae bacterium
GAAAGTCCGTCGCATATGTCGAAGCCTAGGATGCGAATGCCATCAAATCAAACGCTTCACTGCTATGATCCGACGCGATGTCGCCGTCTGCCGGTCGCTACACCGCCCTGGTTATCCATGGCGACGGCGATGTGCTGGATACGTTGACCCAATGGCTCGAGGCCAACGGATTTGACGTGGTTGCGGCGCCGTCGGGGTTCCGCGCACAGGCGCACCTCGAGGGCGACCGGCCGGTCGAGGTCGTGATTGCGCCCTGGGACGACACCCATCCCGTCGGCGGCGAGATTTACCACTGGGTCCTCAAGAATCGCCCCGATTTGCGGTCGCGGTTCGTGTTCATCGCGAACGACGTGCCACCGGAATTCGACGCCGTCGTGGGCGGTAGGTGTCTCGCCGTACCGCTTGCCGCGATCGAAGAGGTCATTCGCGTCGCCAGCGGCATCGTGAAGCGTGTACGTACTCCCCCGCGCGGCGTGCCGATCATGTTCCGCCCGGGCCGGCCGGGATTACTGCTCGTCGAGGACGATCCGCTGCTGCTCACGGCGATGGCGGATCTGTTCAGCGAGCAAGGCTATTCGGTGAGCCAGGTCGACAGCCTCAAGAACGCGCTCGAGCTGGTCGAGTTCAAGGACTTCGACGTGATCGTCGCCGATTGGAAGATGCACGACGGCAGCGCGGCGACGCTCTACAAGTGGATCACCAAGAACAAGCCGCACCTCGCGGCCCGCATCGTGTTCCTCTCGGAGGCCGATCTCGACGACTCCGGACCGATCGCGCCCGGCCGTCCGATGTTCCGCAAGGGTCAGGACTCGCAGGCGCTGAGCGAGACGCTCAGGCAGATCGTCGCCCAGGTCCGCGGTTCCTAGTTGTTCGGTGCTGCCTGGCTGATCTGGCCGAGCGCCGATCCCGGATCGTGCTGTGCGGCGAGATCGCCGATCGTCACGATACCGACCGGTAGCTCGTTCTCGATCACCGGAATGCGGCGCACCGCCTTTTCGGTCATGAGACGGATCGCATCGCCGACGTTATCGCTCGGTTCGAGGGTGACGATGCGATCGGTCGTACAAATATCCTTCGCGCGCAGCTGATCGAGGTCGTTGCCCTCGTCGGCAACCGCGCGCACGACAATGTCACGGTCCGTGATGATGCCGCACAGTTTGCCCTGCGCGTCCGTGACGAGTACGTCGCCGATCTTCTGATCGCGCATGAGTCGCGCGACGTCGCGAATCGATGACTCCTCGTGGACGCAGTGGACCTGCTTGGTCATCACGTCCTGAATCTTCTGGTGTGCCATAAGTGAACCTCCCTCCGGGGACAATGCAAAATCCACGGCCTGCTCGATGCTCGAGGCGAGCTTGACCTCGACCTCTCCACGCAGGTGATCGGGAACTTCCTCGCGAAGGTTCGGATCGTTTTCCATCGGCACGATGATCGTGCGGAGCTTGCTGCGTCTCGCCGCCAGGACTTTCTCTTTGAGGCCGCCGATCGGCAGCAGCACACCGGAGAGCGTGATCTCGCCGGTCAGCGCGGTGTACGGCTTGACCGGCCGGTTCGTCAGTAGCGACACGAGCGACACCACCATCACGATGCCGGCGCTCGGGCCGTCTTTGGGCACCGCGCCCGCGGGAACGTGAATGTGGATGTCGTGCTTCTCGAACATGTCCTCGGCGATGCCATAGCGATCGGCGTGCGCACGCACCCAGCTCACCGCCGTTCGCGCCGACTCCTGCATCACGTCGCCCATCTGACCGGTCAACGTGACGTTGCCGTGGCCATGGCCGAGCTTGCTACATTCGACGAACAGCACCTCGCCACCGCTCGCTGTCCACGCGAGCGCGATCGAGACGCCGGGTCGCTTCGTGCGTTCGTGGACCTGCGACTCGACACGGAATTTCGCGGTGCCGAGCATGCCGCCGATGACGCCGCGGTTGACGATCAACTTGCCGTTCGCGCCCTCTGCGAGTTGGCGGGCACGCTTGCGCGACACCGATGCGATCAGCTGCTCGAGCTTGCGCACGCCGGCTTCGTGCGTGTGGCCGCGGATGATTTCGAGAATCGCATCGTCGGTGAACTCGATCTCCTCGCCGATCACGAGCCCGTTGTCGACGACTTGCTTCGGCACCAGGTAACGCTTGGCGATCTGAAGCTTGTCCTCGTCGATGTAGCCCGGCAGATCGATCAATTCCATGCGGTCGCGCAGCGGCTCGGGGATCGTGTCGAGGATGTTCGCCGTCGCGACGAACAGCACGCGCGATAGATCGAACGGCACGTCGAGGTAGTGATCGCGGAACGCGCTGTTCTGCTCGGGATCGAGCACCTCGAGTAACGCCGCCGCCGGGTCGCCGCGGAAATCGCGGCTCAGCTTGTCGATCTCGTCGAGCATGAACACCGGGTCACAGCTGCCGGCGCGCCGGAGGCCACGGATGATCTGGCCGGGCAGCGACCCGATGTACGTGCGGCGGTGGCCGCGGATCTCGGCCTCGTCGTTCGTACCGCCGAGCGAGATGCGTACGAACTGGCGCGTGGTCGCGCGGGCGATCGACCGGCCGATCGACGTCTTGCCGACGCCGGGCGGGCCGACGAGGCAGATCAGCGGACCGCGTTGCGTGTGCCGGCGCTGCTGCACGGCGAGGAACTCGAGGATGCGCTCCTTGACCTTGTCGAGATCGAAGTGGTCCTCGTCGAGGATCTGCTTCGCGCGGATGAGATCGATCGGCGATGCGGTGCTCGTGCTCCACGGCAGCTCCGCCATCCACTCGCAGTAGTTGCGCACCATCGAGTACT
Source organism: Kofleriaceae bacterium (assembly GCA_036274355.1). Classification (GTDB taxonomy): domain Bacteria; phylum Myxococcota_A; class Polyangia; order Haliangiales; family Haliangiaceae; genus JABFXX01. Next base: position 2,785 of record DASUFX010000293.1, read on the forward strand.
CGGGTGAACCGGTCGCCATGTCCTGCAAGCGATCGAGCTCGCGCGTCGCTTCCTTGAGCGCTTCGCTCGGCAGCCCGCCTTCTTCGATCTTCGTGCGCAGGTCCGCGAGCGCGTTCTCTTCGCCTCTCTCCTCGCCAAGCTCCTTGCGGATCGCTTTGAGCTGCTCGCGCAGCACGATCTCCTTTTGCGAGTCGGCGATCTTCGTCTGCACTTCGACGCGCAGCTTCTCGCGGATCTTCAGCGCCTCGACCTCGCGCGCGATCACCTCGTTGAGCTTGTCCATGCGCCGACGGATATTGAGCGTCGCCAGAATGTCCTGCCGGGTGGCGGGCGCGGTCTCGACGAGCGCCGAGCCGATCATGTCGGTCAGCGCAGAATCATCCGTGATGCTGCGTGCGACGACGCCGAGCTCGTCGGGCAACACGATCGAGAGCTGCACCATCTCCTGGAACGAGTCGAGCAAGTTCGAACGCGCAGCGGCGTAGACCGAATCGATCACCGGGCGTTCGCTCGCGAGCCTGCGCACGCGTGCACGTAAGTACGGATGCGTCTGCACGATGTCGACGATCGCAATGCGCTCGAGGCCTTCCACGATCACCATCGCGGTGTCGGTGGCGGGCTGTGTCAGCTGGCGTACCACTGCGCCCGTACCGATCGCGAACAGATCGCTGCCGGTGGGCAATTCGGCCTCCGGGTGCGCTTGCGTCACTACCGCGACCAGACCGTCCTCACCTGCCGCGGCAACCGCTTGGCTGGCCGCCGCACGGTTGAGCGTCATCGGTAGAGCCGCGTGGGGAAACAGGACCATCGTCCGCAGCGGCAAGATGGGCAGCTCCATCAGTGGCAACAGCTCGGACGCCATATCCGAGCTTTGGAGCAAGCACTGTTCCTTAGACGTGGGCGCTCGCCGCGCCTGTGCGCGCTCGGGTTAATTCGTGCCCAAGGTTTCGCGCGCCATGTATTCGATGCGCTCGAGCACCGTCGAGAGATCTTCGATCGGCTGCGGCTGGTTGTCGACCCGCAGCAGGTAGCCGGGCTCGCCGCCGCGCAAGCGGCCGCGCGGGTCGTAGAGCAGCCAATCGGTCGGCGTGCCCCACTTCGCGAGTGGGACGCATTCCTCGATGCCGCGCTCGCCGGCCTCCGCCGAGCTCTGGAGATAACGCTGGGCCGACAGTGCGAGCTGGGTGAGCTCGCGATAGTCGCCGGCGCCGAAGAACATGTGTTCCCACAGCGTCATGCCGTTCGTGATCGTAAGTAGCGCACGGTAGTCGTTTGGCAGGGAGATCTTTCGCGCACGCTCGGCATCGAGAATCGCATCGAGGCGCACGGGTGGGCGCAGCTCGATCGGCTCGCCAAACTCTTTGAGTGTCGCGACAAGTTGGTCGAGCGCAGCGCGCACCGTCGGAATATGCGGTTCGACGTCGACGGGAATCTGCGGCACCTCCGCACGTGCGAGGAGTACCGAAAAATCGGGGTCGTTCGTGTAAACCACGAAATCGGCGTCGCGCCGAAACTGTGCGGCGGTAGCGCCCGCTTCGAGCGCACGCTCGACGGCGCGCAACATCGCAACTTTGTCGCGTGCGACTGCGTGTGCACCCGCGACGCTGAACAGTAGATCCGAGCTCGGACTTGCGGGCACCAGATCCTGCAACCTCTGAATGCGATCGCGATCGACACCGATCGCGATGAATGCGTTCTTCAGGAACTCCTGCGCGTGATAGCCCTTGCGACGGTCGCCGAACTGATCCCAGTGGCTGAGCACGAGATCGATGATCTCTTTGACCTCGCCGCCGCCGCGATGGTCGCGGGCAATCGGCAGCAGCATCAGCTGCGCGGCACCGAGTGCGATCTGCGCCTGCTGCGGCGTGGCTTCGTGCCGGACACCTTCGAGGAACCGTCGCAGCGCGCCGATCGGGTGTGGATCATCGAGGATCTCGACGACCGGCGACGACCGCAGCACGCGCTCGCGCGCGGACAGCGACCGGCGACCCGAATCGCTTGGCTCCGGACCGACCATCCGCGGAATCGCATCTGACGACGACTCGGCCCGCATCGGCTGCGTGACCGGCGGTACCGACGTCTCGGCGCGTGGTGCTGGTTTCACGCGCGCAGCCTGCTTCGCGCGCGATTTCGCCTTTACGGGCTTCGCGCGCTTTGCGGCTTTCGCGGGCTTCTTTGCCGCGGCCTTCGCTTTCGGGACCGGCTTCTTTGCGGCAGCGCGCGCAGCCGGCGACTTCTTCGCCGACTTCTTCGCCCCAGCCTTGGCAGGCCTCTTCGCCGCTCGCGCCACTGCGAACAACGTACCAAACCCTCGCAGCGCCAACTACTTCTTGGGCGGGGAGAACATCCCGTCTTCGTACTCGACGATCTCGCCCGTAACAGCCGACGCCGCAACCGTTAGCGGCGATGCAAGGAACAGCTTGCCTGGTCCCGAACGGCCCTTGTAGTTGCGATTGATCGCCGACACCGTCACCTGATCACCGCGATCGGAGACACCGGGACCACAGCCGATGCACGCGCCGCAGCCCGGTTTGATGACCTCGACACCGGTGCGCTTGAACAGATCGGTGTAGCCCTGCTTCTGCGCGTACTGCTCGACTTCCTGCGAGCCGAACTGGATGTAGAACTTCACGCCGTCCGCGACGCGCTTGCCAGAGCGCTCTGCATCCGCCATCACGCGCGCGTACATGTCGATGTCGTCGCGCTTGCCGGCGGTGCACGAACCGCCGTACGCGATATCGATCTTCTGGTGACCGACCTCGGCGACGAGCGCACCATTCTTTGGATCGCTCGCGATGCCGCGATCCGGATCGCCCGGCGTCGCGACCATCGGCTGGATCGCCGACAGGTCGATCTTGTGGACGCCACCGTCGTAGTGCGCTCCCTTGTCCGGCGTCACGACCTTCGTACGCAGCTGGTCGACGCTCACGCCTGGTCGGCGCTCGGCGATCCACTTCAGCATCGTGTCATCGACTTCCATCACCGCGCCACGCGCCGAGCACTCTGTCGCCATGTTCGCGAGCGTGGCGCGCTCGTCCGGAGACAGCGCGAACAGGCCCTCGCCACCGAATTCCATCACGCGATTGAGCGTCTGCTCGCGCTTCGCGTACGTCGCGAGGATGTGGAGCATCACGTCCTTCGCGCTCGTGCCATTCGGCAGCCGACCGGTGAGCTCGAAGCGAATCGACTCCGGCACCGCGATCGGCGTGTAGCCCCAGTAGAGCAACGCCGCGTACTCGGTCGCCCCGACGCCCCATGCGAGCGCGCCCGACGCGCCACCCATGCACGTGTGCGAGTCGGTCGCCTGCACGAAGTCGCCCGGATCGATGAACTGCTCGCGCGCGACCTGATGGCAGATGCCCGGTGACACGCCGCCGGTGGCGCTGTAGTTGCGCACGCCGGTCTTCGCCGCGAACGCCTTCTGCAGCTCGCGCAGCCGCTCGATCTTGTCGGCGAACTTCGCCATCGACGCGACGCCGGTCGCGTAGATCAAGTGGTCCTCGAAGACGGCAAACTTCGTCGGGTTCTGCAGCTTGTAGTCGCCGTACTCGTCGGTGAGGAACTTGTCGACCTGCGCGGTCGTGAACTCGTGCGAGTAGCCGGCGTCGACCTTGACGAGCACCGCGTCGCCGGGCTTCACGTGCGAGCCCTGGCCGGGCAACAGCTTCGCCGCGAGGATCTTCTCGGCGAGGTTCATCGGCCGCGCCTGAGTGCCCGGCGCCGGCACCACGACCTCGTGCTTGGCGAGTCGCGCACAGAATGGCAGCAGGCCGCCGCTCTCGATGATGAGCACGGTGATCGGATCCTGGCCGCGCGTGAACTCCGACAGCGGGATCGATTCACCCGCCTCGAGCCGGCGAATCATCGCGTGGTCGCCCATCAACTGACCGATGTTGATGTTGTTGCGTGCGTGGATCGGCGCGAACGAGCTCGCGATCGCGAGCTGGCTCCCTGAAAACACTTCGCACTGCGCCGCTTGCTCACGACTCGAACCGACGCCTTTCTGTGCGCCGGCCACGATCACCTCGAAGCCTCCGTTCGCGAGCGCGCCGGTCGGAATCAAGCGCTGGCCCGCGACGATCAATCCTGCGTACGCATTCTTCGCGATCTCGTTCGGATCGAAATCGAAGCAAACCCAGGCCGGGGTCATCGCGTCGGTGTTGATGTCGTCGAGCAGCTCGTCTGCCGAGACGTCGCTCATGCGCAACGTGAGCGTGCCGGCAAGCTGCTGGCGGATGCGCTCCGGATCCTTCGTGAGATAGAGGACGCGCTTACCAGGAGTGAGCGCGAAACTGCGTTCCGCCATCGCGGGGACCGTACCACTCTCGCGCGCGTGCGGGAGAGTCTGAGAGAAAAGCGAATACCCCGCCGACACGAGAGAGCGAAATGACGAGGTGCGCAATAAGCGCAGTCACCGCCGCGGGTTCGACCTGTCCCTTGCGTGGTCCCGGTGCTGTCCCTTCAACGTCTCGACGCAGAGCGGTATGACCGAGCTCATGACGCGGTCTCCCTATATCGGCCTTCACGTCGCTGCGCCCAATCGGCGTGCCACCGCGGCCGACATCGTCGCG
>DASUFX010000294.1:0-9767 GCA_036274355.1 Kofleriaceae bacterium
CGATGCGCAGCTGGACGTCGATGCCGAGGATCGTGCGTTGGATCAGCTCGGCGGGGGTGCCCTGCGATTGCAGCTGCCCGCGTGCGACGATCGCGACGCGATCCGCGATCGCTTCGATGTCGGTGAGGATGTGCGACGAGAAGAACACGGTCTTGCCGGCTTCGCGCAGCTCGATGATCAGGTCGCGCACCTCCTTGCGGCCGATCGGATCGAGACCACTCATCGGCTCGTCGAGCACGACGAGCTCGGGATCGTTCATCAGCGCTTGCGCGAGCCCTGCGCGTTGCAGCATGCCCTTGCTGTATTTCTTGAGGCTCTGCGCGCGCGCGCGACCGAGGCCTACTTTCTCGATCAGCTCGTCCGCGCGCTTCTTGCGCAGTCCGTGCGGCAGGCCGAACAGCCGGCCGGCAAGATCGAGCAGCTCGCCAACGGTCAGGTAGTCGTAGAAGTACGGCGACTCGGGCAGAAAGCCGAGCTTGAATCGCGCGGCGCGGCTCGGGATCGCGTGGCCGAGGATCGTTGCCGATCCGCCGGTCGGCTTGAGCAGGCCCATCAGTGTGCGGATCGTCGTCGTCTTGCCGGCGCCGTTCGGGCCAACGAAGCCGAAGATCTGGCCGCGCTCGACGGTGAACGTCACGCCGCGCAGCGCTTCGACCTGCTTGCGTCGAAACGGGGTGCGGTAAGTCTTGCGTAGATCGCGTACGTCGATCGCAGAGTCCAAGACCCGAGAACTTTATCAGGCCTCGGGCCGGTCGGCGCTCTAGTGGATCTCGTAGACGAACGTCACCATGCCGCAGACCGTGACCGAGCGGGTTCCGACCTTGTACGGCTTGTAGCGCCAGTTCCGCATGGCACCGATGATCTTCGCGTCCCAGCCGTCATAGCCCGAGGCTTTGAACAGCGAGAGCGTGGTCGGGTTGCCGCGTTCGTCGATGCAGACCTTTGCGGTCGCGGTTGCCCGTGAATTGCCCGAACGGAGCAGCGCGGTCTTCTCGATGTCGGGCGGCTGGATCTGGGTTTCGCCGGAGATGCGCAGGCCGCGGATCAGCGGCGGCGGCAGGATGATCGGATCGCACGAGTGCGGATTCAGCTTGCAGGGGTCGTCCTCGATCACCTCCGGCTTCTTCTCGGGCGGGCCGCAGTTCTCGGTGCAGGTACCGGTGCTGGTCGGATCGCCGCTGCCCGTGCCTGGACCGGTTGCCGAGCCGCTGCCGCCTCCGTCGGTCGCGGTGGTCGGCGGCTTGTCTTCGGTCGCCTTGACCTCGTCGGGCTGGCGCAGCTCCTTGATCACCTTCTTCTGCGAGTCCTTCTTCTTGAACGCCTCGGCCTGGGCGACCTGCGGGCCGCCTTCGGGCGCGGGAGCGGGCGGATTCGGCGCGCGGAGATCCACCGTGTGCCGGGGGCTATCGAGGCGATCGAGCCGCCAGAACCCTGCGACAAACAGGGCCAAAACGACGGCGGCGTGGACGACGAGGGAGGCTGCGACGAGGGATCGACGGGGGCGCATTTCCACGGCAACGCAGAGGCCTTGGCGGGGATCTATGCCAGGTGCTGACCACCCGCGACCCAGCGCCTCGTAGGTGTCGCAGGTGTATCGTGCGTCCGCGTGACTGGCGCGCTCGTTGTCTTTTGCGTGACCTATCTGGTGATCGCAAGTCGCCAGCTTCACTTCTTGAAGCTCGACCGGCCCGGCGGCGCGGTGGTCGGCGCAGTCGCGATGGTGATCGTCGGTGGCCTGCCGATGGATCTCGCGCTGAAGGCGATCGATCTGCACGTGCTGTTGCTGTTGTTCGGCGTGCTCGTGATCGCCGCGTACCTCACCGAGGCGCGGTTCTTCCGGCGCGTCGCGTACCTCGTGCTCACGCGCGCACGCTCGGCGCGCACGCTTCTGTTCGGGCTCGTGTTCGTCTCCGGCGCGCTGTCCGCATTCCTCGTCAACGACACCGTGTGCCTCGTGCTCACGCCGCTCGTCCTCGCTGTCGTGGTCGAAGCGCGATTGCCGGCATTGCCGTACCTGCTCGCACTTGCATCCGCGGCGAACGTCGGCGGTGTCATCAGTTTCTCCGGTAATCCGCAGAACATGATCGTCGGCGCGGCGGCGCACGGGACGATCGGGTTCGCGCAGTACCTCGCGCTGACGCTGCCGGTCGGCATCGCGTGCCTGGCCGCGAACGCCGCACTGATCGCGTGGCTGTTCCGCTACGACTTGCCGAAGGGCACGCTCGTCGATCGCCATCCACCAAAGCCCGCCATCAACAAGCCGCTCGCGATCAAGGGCCTCGCCGCGCTCACGCTGTTCGCCGGGCTCGCACTTGCCGGCTTCACGCTCGCCGGTGCTGCAATGTGCGCAGCAGCGGCCCTGATGGTCGCCGCCCGCTCCGGCACCCGCGAGGTGTTCGCGCGCGTCGACTGGACGCTGCTCGCGTTCTTCGGTGGCCTGTTCGTCGTCGTCGCCGGCGTCGCGCATGCCGGCGTGCTCCAGGACGTGTTCGATGCTGTCGCGCCCGTCGTCGCGCGCGGTGACATGACCGGCGACCTCGCGTTCATCGCGCTCGTCGTGATCGCGTCGAACGTCGTGTCGAACGTGCCGCTCGTGCTCGTCGCGGTCGCCTGGGTCCCGCACATGCCGGAGCCGACGTGGGGCTACATCATGCTCGCGGTCGCGTCGACGCTCGCCGGCAACCTGACGCTGTTCGGCAGCATCGCGAACATCATCGTGATGGAGACCGCCGGCCCGCGCGGCGAGATCAGCTTCTGGCGCTTCCTGCGTTACGGTTCGGTGATCACGATCGTGAACCTCGCGCTCGCGTTCGCGATCCTCGCCGGCGAACGTGCGCTCGGCATTCCGGCCAAGCTCGGCCTCTAGTGACGATCAGTGAGTGCCATCCGTCGAGGTCGTCACGCACGCGTGCGTGAACTCGATGACGCCGTTGTTGTCGACACCCGGGCCGGGCGACTCGGCATATGGCGCGCCGCCCGACCACACGAGCGGTGAGTCCGTGAACGCGAACACGATGCACATCTCCTGGTCGCCGACGCCCCAGCCAACGGTCGCGTCGCGCGGATTGTCGTACTCGCACGCGAACCGGATCTTCGAGTGGCCGGTGAGATCGAACGGCGGATCGAGCACGGACCCGAGCGCGTCGCCGATCCTCGTCTGGGTCTCGAACATCGTCTCGCCGCCGCCGTCGACGTCGCGCAGCGCCTCGAACGTGAGGCCGCTGCCGAGCTCGTGATAGTGGGCGAGCACGTGATAGATGCGGAAGTCTGGCGGCGGCCGCGTCGTTTCCGCGCCACCGAGCCCGAGGCCCTTCGTCAGATCGCACTCGATCGTGAAGCGCGACTTTGCGTGTGGCGGCAGCTGGATCGTCTGGTTCTGGAATGCGAAGCCGTGCAGGTCGGCGGTGACTGCATCCGCGGCGATCGGCGTGATCGTCAGCTCGATCTTCGGCGCAAGCGGCTCGTCGCTCGCGTTGAGCAAGTGCAGCCCGGCGACGAGCTTTGCGTGCGGCGGGATCTTGGTCGCCGCGCCGGGCGGGAACGCTTGGATCTCGTGGAGCGCCTGCGTCGACTGCGCGAACACGACCGCGCCGAACACGCCAGCAGCGGCCTCGCTGTAGTGGCGCTCGTCGCACGACCACGTGCCGTCGGCGCCGGCGAATTGCGTCTCGGGAACCCAAAACCAGTTCGAGTGATGGAACCCGGCGCTCGTCGTCAGCTCGGCCTGATTGACGTAGATGGGCTCGTCGTTGTGGAGGCTGATGCTGACGCAGTCGTCCGTGATCTCGACACCGGGCTCGAGCGGGTAGGGTCCGAACGTAAACGTGCGTGGCGCGAGAGGATCGATCGGATCTGTGCACGCCGTCGCCCAGACCACCACTGCTGCACAAATTGAAAGTTCGCGCTTGTGAATCATTGCGGGTATTGATATTTCACTATGTGAAATGTCCGCGTCAAGAACGAATGCAGCTCGCAGGCAACCACCCCGGCCCCGCGAGGAGCCGGTCGCGGTGGACAAGCATGCGATCGACCGCATCGTCGAGACCGCGGTCTATCTACAGGCGGAGTCGCGCCGGCTCGCGAAGGAGCAATGTGCCAAGCATGGCATCACTGCGACGCAGCTGAACGCGCTCAAGCTATTGCAGAGCGTCGGTGATCTGTCGCTGTCTGATCTGTCGAAGAAGATGTCGGCGACGAACTCGGCGATCACCGGGCTCGTCGACCGCATGGTCGAGGCCGGCCTCGTCGCGCGCGAGCAGAGCGTCGAGGATCGCCGAGTGTGGAAGATCCGGCTGACGTCCGAGGGACGCGCGATGGCGAAGAAGCTCGACGTCGCGCCGTGGGAGATCCTGCAGCGCGCGCTGATGGCGCTGCCCGGCGAGGAGCTCGGCCAGCTCGTCGTCACGCTACTGAAGGTCGTCGACCACATCGAGAGTCAGACGAAGGAGAACCGATGAGCGACAAGGTGATCATCTCGTGCGCGCTGACGGGTGCGGTCACGAGCAAGCAGTTGTGCCCGGCGATTCCGTACACACCGGTCGAGATCGCCGAGGAGGCGCAGCGCGCGTACGACGCTGGCGCAGCGATCGTCCACATCCATGCGCGCACCGATCAAGGCCTGCCGTCGTGGGACCCGGCGACGTTCAAGGCGATCCATGAAGAGACCAAGAAGCGCTGCCCGGTATTGATCAACTGGTCGACCGGCGGCGCGGGGCCCATGAAGGACCGCGTCGAGCACCTGAAGACGCGGCCGCACATTGCCGCGCTCAACATGGGCTCGATGAACTACGCGAAGTGGCGGCGCGACAAGCACAACTTCGCATTCAACTTCGTGTTCACGAACTCGTTCGACGACATCGTGGGCTTCGCGAAGGCAATCCGCGAGCAGGGCATCAAGCCCGAGATGGAGTGCTTCGATACCGGCCACGTCTACTCGCACACCGTGCTCGAGGATCTGGGCCTGCTCGACAGGCCGTATCACTTCTCGTTCATCATGGGCGTGCTCGGCGGCATTCCGGCGACTGCACGCCACCTGGCGTTCCAGGCCTCGAACATTCCCGCCGGCTCGCGGTGGAAGGTGATCGGCATCAGCCGCGACCAGTGGCCGCTGTGCATGGCTGCGCTGTCGCTCGGCGGCGACATCCGCGTCGGCCTCGAAGACAACTTCTATCTACCGACCGGCGACATGGCGCGCAGCAACGGCGATCTCGTCGCTGCTGCCGTCGATATGGTGAAGCTGTCGGGGCGCAGCGTCGCATCGGTTGCTGATGCGCGCGCCATGCTGTGGCCCGATGGCGGAGGGAACTTCTGATGGCGAACATGCGCGAACGAGTCGCGGAGCTCGAACAGCGTCGCGCGAAGGTGCGCGAGATGGGCGGCGCCGAGAAGGTGGCGAAGCACCACGACCGCGGCAAGTTGACCGCGCGCGAACGGCTCGCGCTGCTATTCGACGACGGCGCGTTCACCGAGGTCGGAATCCACGCGACCGAGATGGGCCCGGGCGCGCAGACCGTACCGGCCGATGCGGTTGTCTGCGGTTGGGGCAAGGTCGACGGACGGTTCGTTGCCGCGGCTGCGTATGACTTCACGGTGAAGGGCGGCTCGATCGGCTTTTCCGGCGAGACGAAGGTGACGCGCATGCGCGAGCTGGCGCTGCGCTGCCGAATGCCGATGGTGTGGTTGATCGATTCGGCAGGCGCACGCATCGATCCGAAGCCGAACAGCGATCCGGACCAGATCTCGCTATTCGCCGGCAGCGGCCACCTGTTTCGCGAGCAGGTCGTGATGAGCGGCGTGGTTCCGCAGGTCGCCGCAATGGTGGGCCCGGGCGCCGCTGGCACGGCATACATCCCTGGGCTCGCCGACTTCGTGCCCATGGTTGCGGGCAAGAGCTCGATGGCGCTCGGCGGACCGCCGCTTGTCAAAGCGATGACGAACCAGGACGTGACCGAGCAAGACCTCGGCGGGTCGCGCGTGCACTGCGAGGTGTCAGGCTGCGGCGATGTCGAGGTCGAAAGCGACGAGCAGTGCATCGCAATGACCAAGCGCTACCTGTCGTTCATGCCGAGTCACTGCGGTGACAAGCCGCCGATCGAGAGCTGTGACGATCCGATCGATCGCGCGGACGACGCGTTGCTCGATCTCGTCCCGGATAACCCGAAGAAGACCTACGACATGTACGAGGTGATTCGTCGCCTCGTCGATCGCGGCCAGTATCTCGACATGAAGCCGCGCTGGGCGCGTCCGATGATCACGTGCCTCGCACGATTCGGTGGCCGGCCCGCCGGCATCGTCGCGAACAACCCGAAGCAAGCAGGCGGCATCCTCGACGCAGACGCCGCCGACAAGGCAGCGCACTTCATCCAGATCTGCGATGCGTTCAACATCCCGCTCGTGTTCCTCATGGACGTGCCTGGCTTCTGGGTCGGCAAGGATCACGAGCACGCCGGCATCATTCGCCACGGCGCAAAGATGCTGCACGCGATGGCGTCGGCGACGGTGCCAAAGCTGACCGTGGTGACCCGCAAGGGCTACGGCGCTGGCTACTACGTAATGGCAGGGCGCGCGTTCGAGCCCGATCTGATGGTCGCGTGGCCCGGCGCCGAGATCAGCGTGATGGGCGCCGAAGGCATGCTCGGCATCGCAGGTAGCAAGCTGTTCAAAGACGGCGAACCGCCCGCCGAGGTGAAGAAGCAGCTCGCCGCAATGATCCAGAAGAATATCGACATCTACAAGGTCGCGGGGTGGGGGCTCGTCGATGACATCATCGATCCACGCGAGACGCGCGCGCTGCTGTGCCGTGCGATCGAGATGAGCTGGAACCGTGTCGTCGAACGGCCCGCACGCAAACACGGGATCATGCCCGTCTAGGAGCAACCATGTTCCACTTCAGCCAAGAGCACGAGATGGTACGCGGCATCGTCCGCAAGTGGGCCGAGTCGAAGCTCGCGCCGAAAGTCGACGCACTCGAAGCGGGCGAGCCGCCCTACGAGCTGATGCGCGATCTCGCGAAGACGTTCGGGATCGCCGCGATGGTGCGCGGCGCGTTCGAAAAGATCGAACAGCGCGCGAGGGAGGGCAGTACCGACAGCGTCAAAGTTTCGGCGATGGGTGACCCGGCGCTCTCGGCCGTGTTGTCGATCGAGCTGTCTCGGATCTCACCGGGATTCACGCTCGCGTTCGGTGCGACGATGGGGCTCGCGGGCGGCGCGATCGTGTCGCGTGGCACGCTCGAGCAAAAGAAGCGCTGGGGCCTGCCGATCCTCACGTTCGAGAAGATCGGCGGGTGGGGCATGACCGAGCCCGGCGCTGGCTCCGACGCGTTCCGCTCGATGCGGACGACGGCCGTGCCGAAGGACGGCGGCTACGTGCTGAACGGGCAAAAGACGTTCATCACGAACGCGCCGTACGCGGACATCATCGTCGTCTACGCGAAGATCGATCGCAGCGATGGCACGCCACTCGCCGACCGGCCGATCCAACCATTTATCGTCGAGCGCGGGGATAAGGGGATGGAGACGTCGAAGCCGATGCGCAAGATGGGCATGCACAGCTCGCCGACCGGTGAGGTGTTCCTGCAGGACTGTTTCGTGCCGGCGGATCGCCTGCTCGGAGGCCAGGAACAGGCGGTCGGTCGCGCGAGCGGCAGAGACGTGTTCCACAGCGAGCGCACCGGAATGGCACCGATGTGCGTCGGTATCATCGAGAAGTGTCTCGAGATCTCGATCGACTATGCGAAGCAGCGCGTGACCTGGGGCAAGCCGATCGCCGAGTACCAGCTCGTGCAGGACAAGCTCGCCCGCATGTTCGTGCACCTCGAGAACTGCAAGAACATGATGTTCAAGCAGCTGACGCTGGCCGCTGAGGGGAAGACGATGACTCCCGCCGAGGCGAGCGCAGCGAAGCTGTACTGCGCGCGCGCAGCGACCGAGTCCGCGATGGAGGCAGTGCAGTTGCTCGGCGGCAACGGTTACATGCAGGAGTATCGCGTCGAGATGCTCGCGCGCGACGCGAAGCTACTGCAGATCGGTGGCGGCACCGACGAGATCCAGATCATAAACATCGCGCGCAACTTGCTCGCGACCGCTTGATTGTTCAATCGCCGGTCGGCGTGACCGTCGCGGCCTCGATCATCAGCACGGTCGTCTTCACGTTCGCGCGTGTGCGGTGCACGACGCCCTTCGGCACCGTGTAGCCGAGCTTCGGGCCGAGCGTGACCGTGCCCTTGCCCTCGATGTCGAGCATCAGCTCACCGTCGAGCACGATGAAGCACTCGTCCTCGTTGTCGTGCTTGTGCCAGTGATACTCGCCGCCGAGAATGCCGAGACGCACGAGGCTGTCGTTGACCTGCGTCAGCGTCTGGTTGAACCACGGCTCGTGCTCGGCGACCTCGCGCGGGATGTCGATCGTCGTCGAGTAGCCGTACTTGTTGTCCATCTGCGTGTGGTAGCGCTCGTACGCGGCGACCTTCGTTGCAGCGTCGGCAACGAACGCCTTCGGATCGTACGCGAGCTTCGCGGGTACGAAGCCGGGGAGGGCGGCGATCCGCTTGCACCACGCGGCGACGTTCGGCGGCAGTGCGAGATCGATCTCCGGCGCGACGTGGGTGTACGCGTAGACGGCGATGTCGGCGACCGACGGCTCGTCGCCGAGCAAGAACGCGCGATCGGCCAGCTCGCGATCGAGCAGCGCGAGACTCTGTTTGGCCCACTCGAGTCGCCGCTCGGTCTCGTCGCGCCGCGTGCGCGCGCGGCCGGTCTGGATCCAGAACCGTGCGCTGCCGATCACCGGCTCGATCTCCGACTGCTCGAACATCAACCAGCCGAGCGCGCGGTCCTGTGCGAGCGTCGCGTGCGGCATGAATTTCGTGTCGCGCGCGAGGTGCCACAGGATCGCGTTCGATTCCGGCAGGTACGTGCCGTCATCGAGCTGGACCACGGGCACGCGGCCGGCCGGGTTCATCTTCAGGAACTCCGGTGTGCGCGACGCGCCGTCGAAGATCGGCACTTCGATTCGGTCGTACTGCATGCCGAGCAGCGAGAGCAGAAGCTCGATCTTGTAGCCGTTGCCGGAGCCCGAATACGTGTAGAGGCGCATGGCGGGAGACTAGCGGTGATCGTATGTCCGCGCTCGCCGGATCCGGACGGAGCTGCAACACAGCCACCGTGCGGCGACAGCGATCAGCGGCTCGTCGACGGCGCGTCCGCGTTCCACGCGAACCGCCAGCGCAGCGCACCGTCGGAGATCCGCACGGCTTCTGCCTTGTCGAGCGGCGGGAAGTCGGTCGCGCCGACCAGCAGCGCACCGATGCTGGAGATGCCGGGCTCGTGGCCGACGACGAGGACGCACGCGTTCGTGGCGAGCGCTTGCAGGGCGGTGACAACACTGCGCTCGGACTCGCCCCCCGGTGCAAGCGCAGGGACGACTTCGACCGCCGTTGCCGACGCGAGCCCGGTCGCGACGAGCTCGGCGGTTTGTACGGCGCGCACGAGCGGGCTTGTCCAGATGTGTGTCGGCGTGCAGTCGTGCCAGCGCAGCCGATCGCCGAGGCCCTTTGCCTGTTCGCGGCCTGCTGCGGTGAGATGGCGCATCGGATCGCGCAGCTCGAGCGTCTCGTCGATCGCCGCCGCGTGCCGGATCAAGAACACGTCCACACCTGGAGCGTACCCCAGGACCGTGTACGCTCGCGCGCATGAAGCTCTACGGTACGACCACGTCTCCGTTCGTCCGGCGCGTGCGAGTCGTCGCAGCCGAGGTTGGCGAGCCTG
>DASUFX010000295.1:0-2820 GCA_036274355.1 Kofleriaceae bacterium
CGCGTGCGATTCGACGAGACCGGCGGGGTGGCCACGGTCGTGTACGAGGATGATCGGAATCTCGCCAGCAAGGGCGTGGATGTGTACGCGCGACGCGTGACGGCTGCCGGCGTCGTCCAGCCCGCGTTCGCCGTAGCGACCACGACGAAACACGAGTACAAGCCACGTCTGACGACGCGGACGGGGGGCTCGCAGGAAGTCGTGTTCGCGACGCTCGCGACGAACACAGCGTTCGACTACGACGTTATTGGCCAGACAGTGAGCAGCGGCGCACTGAGCGGGCCCGCATATACGATTTCAGCTACAACGAACCGGCGCGAAATGACACCCGTCATCGGATGCCAGAGCGCGACGAGCTGTGTATGTCCATACCGTTGGTATGACCCGGACAGCACCGATACGAATTCAGACCGTGTCAAGGCACGCGCTGTGACGTACCCCTAACTGCTCCAATTGTGCGCGCCTCGCGTCGTGCTAGCCACGGCGGCGCTTCGCCGCTTCGACCGTGTTCTCGAGCAGGCACGCGATCGTCATCGGTCCGACGCCACCTGGCACCGGCGTGATCGCGCGCGCGCGTTCGGCGGCGGCTGCGAAGTCGACATCGCCGACGAGCTTGCCGGTCGGTAGCCGATTGATGCCGACGTCGAGCACGACCGCGCCGTCGCGGATCCAATCGCCTTTCACCATCTCCGGCTTGCCGATCGCAGCGACCACGATATCGGCGCGGCGTACCTCGTCCGCGAGGTCGCGCGTGCGCGAGTGGCACATCGTGACCGTTGCGTTCGCGTTCTGTAGCAGCAGCGAAATCGGTTTGCCGACGAGCAGGCTACGGCCGAGTACGACCGCGCGCATGCCTGCGGGATCGACATTGGCCTCGCGGAGCAAGCGCATGCAGCCCTTCGGCGTGCACGGTACGAACACCGGCTTGCCCTGCGCGAGATAGCCCAAGCTCGTCGCGGTGAGGCCGTCGACATCCTTCGCCGGATCGATCGCGCGAATGATCACGTCGCTGTCGATCTGCGATGGCAACGGCATCTGGACGAGAATGCCGTCGACGTTCGGATCGGCATTGAGCTGGTGGACGAGCGCGAGCAGCTCGGCTTGCGACGTCGTTGCCGGCAACTTGTGATCGCGCGGCTCGACGCCGGCTTCACGCGCCGCCTTCGTCTTGCTGCGCACGTACACGGCAGATGCCGGATCCTCGCCGACGAGCACGACCGCGAGCGTCGGCTGGATGCCGCGTGCGGTCAGCGCCGCGGCGGCGGTTGCAACTTCACCGCGCAGCTTCGCTGCGACTGCTTTGCCATCGATCAGGTTCGCGCTCACAGTTGCCGCGACTCTACCCGATCGAGCTACGAAGCGCTGGCCGCGGCCTTCGAGCTGCTGCTGCCGCCACTCGTGCCGCCGCCGCTCGTGCCGCCACCCGATCCGCTGCTCCCGCCGCTGCTGCCCGAGCTGGTACCGGTCGATGACGAGCCGCCAGAGCTGCTGCTCGAGCTATCGCTCGACGACGAGCTCGGTGTGCTCGACGAGCTGTCGCTCTTCGCGCTTCCCTCCGAGCTTTTCGACTCGGGCTTGCTCGACGAGTAGAGGTCCTTGTACCAACCGCCGCCCTTGAGCGCGAACGCGGTGCGCGAGATCAGTCGCTCGAGCGCGCTGGCGCCGCACGCCTCGCACTCGGTCTTGTCCGGATCACTCATCCGCTGCTGGTATTCGAACTCGCGATTGCAGGCTTTGCACTTGTACTCGTAGATCGGCATCTACAACTCCTAGTCGCCGAGGCTAACGATGCGCACGGCGAGCTCGCCGTCAACATCTACCAATTCTCCGCGGCCCACGACACGGCCGGCTGCGCGCAGCTCGAACGGCCCCGCAAGTGGGCGGCCGAGCTGAACGATCTGACCGATCGCCAGATCGCCGAGCTGGCGCAGCGACAGCTGCGTGGTTCCCAGCGCGACGGTCAGCTCGACGTGAGCGGTATCGGGCAGCGACATGTCGCGCGGAACATACCCGGTCGCGACCTCCCCCACTACCGCGTTCTTGGCGATGGCGAGGCCGATCGTCCCGCCGAGCACGTCGAGCTCAGCGGTCGCCGTAGGACGATCGAGGGTGACGACGCTGCGAACCGCGAGCCGCTGCAGGGCCCGACCGTCGAGCGCGCAGCGGCCGAGCACGATCGGGCAGTCGACCGTCATCGCAAACCAGCTCGGCCAGCCGCGCGACGGCGGCACTCGCAGAAGGAGGTCCGCCGGCGCTTGGATCTGGACGGCCAGCACGACGTCATGGCCGCGCTCGGCTTCGCCGCCCATCGTGATCGCGAGCTCGACGATCGGTTCGCGCTCGGCGGCCTGCGCAGGGCCTTTGCTCGGCCGACCGACGCGTGTCTTCACATCCGTCGTCGCGAGCTCCTCATCGAGCACCGGCCACACTTCGCCGGCGACGCCGAGATCTTCGAGCGCGGTCGCGACCACGAGCGCGAAGATCGATTTCTCGACGACGCCGAGCGGTCGCGGAGCGGAAAGCTCCGCCGGGCCACCGAGCAGCCGCTGCGCGATCGCGCGCACGCCGAGGCTTCCGCCGCGCACATCGATGGCCGCCCCACCGACCCGCACTGCGCAGCGCGCCGCAAACGGATCGAACGCGGTCGCCGGTACGACGTCGACGCGCACCGCGGTTCCCCCGACCAGCCTGGCGAGCCGCTCGCCGCGCGCTGCGTGGTGCCCCGCGATCCAGCGCGCGATCGTCGACTCGACCTGCGCGTCACGCCGGCTCAGCGTGCGGAGGCGATCGAACGGATACGCCGAAAAGTTGGGCACCATA
>DASUFX010000296.1:0-6811 GCA_036274355.1 Kofleriaceae bacterium
AGTCGCTGGTGGCCGCAAGCCGAGCGCAGCGATCACGGTCCATTCACGCGCCACGGCGTGCGCGCGGTCCACTTCTACAACCGCGGCAACGACGGCGACTGGATCGATCTCGCGTATCACAGCGCGCGCGATGTGCCTGCGCGACTGCATCGCGATTCGCTCGCCGAGACCGCGCGCCTGTTGCGTGCGCTCGTCGCGACATCGCCACCTGCACACTCTGGCGATGGCTTCTGGTTGCCACTCGCGCGCAACACGGTCGTGCCGCGCTGGACGTTGATCGTGGGCGAGAGCGTGCTGATACTCGTCGTGCTCGTCGCGCTCGTGCTGTCGCGCGAGGGACTCGTCGCCGCACTCGCACGCCGCTCGCAACGCGCGACCACGCCGCCGGCGTCAGGCCTTCTCGCAGGCGCGGGCTGCTACGTGCTGGCGATCGTGTTCTCGACCGTGTTCGAGCGCAGCTTCGCGAGCGGTCATCCCGCACCGTGGTTGCACGAGCCACTGCGCGCACTCGTCGGCACGATGCTCGTGCTGCTCGGAGCGCTCGGTCTCGCGACGCGCGTTGCCGCACGCATTCGGCCATGGTGCGGTGGTCAGCGGTATCGCGCGCTCGCAGCGATCACGTGCACGTTGATCGGCGCCGCGCTCCTCGTCGTCGGTGCAGCCGAGCTCGCATGGGTCTGGCTCGTGCCCGCCGCCGTGATCGCGGTGATACCGGCACGCGCCGCGGTCATCGCAGTGCTCGCATCCGCGCTGCCGATCGCGTGTGTGATGAACCCGTGGCAGCTGCGGGAGGCGGCCTGGAACGGTTTCCTCCCGCTGTCACTCCCGTTGTCTGTATTGCTAGGAATACTTGCCGTCCCAACCATCGCGACGCTCGCGTGGTGGCTGCGCCGCCGCACGCCATCCGGACCGCTGGGGACACTCGTCCTGGGCATGGGGTGTGGACTCGCCGTGATCATCGGACTCGCGTTTGCGGCCACGAGCCGACCTGCGTGCAGCCCCGCGAAATTCGAAACGTTTCACCTCGCATGCGAGCGCGTCTAGCTATTGCATGACCGCTCCTGTTACAACGGATCTTCGACTGGGGAGCTCATGGCTCGAATTGTCGTCATCTTTTCGCTTGTTCTCGCGGCTTGTGATGTTGGTGAGCTGCCAGGTGTAGGTGGCGCCGATGGTGGTAGTGGCAGCGGCGATGGTGGCGGCAACGGGTGTATCGAGGTGTCCGCGACGCCTGCGGTCGGTCACCACAATCCGGTCATGCCAACCGGCTGCATGAGCGCGGCCGGGTGCCACAGCCAGGCGAAGGGCCTCGGCGCGGCGGCGCCGGCCTATAGCTATGGCGGCCTCCTGTACAAAGCCGACAAGATGACGCCGTACGCGGGCGCGACCGTCATCATCAAGCTCGGGACCGCGGAGAAGAAGGCCGCCGTTGCCGACAACGGCGAGTTCTTCCTGGTGCCCGGCATCGCCGGGCTCGACGAGCCCACGGCGACGATGACGGGGTCGACGGAGGCGAGCGCATGCCCGAGCGCGAACTTGAAGATGGGCGGTCTGCTCACGGCCGCGGGCGGCGACTGCAACAGCGCCGCATGTCACCAGCCCGGTGGCGTGCAAGGCGTGATCTACGCGCCGTAGCTATTTCTTCTTCTTCTGCACCGCGATCAGGCGTGCGTACGCCTCGGCAGCAGCGATGCAGACCGCGCGCAGATCTTCGATCTGCATCGGCGTCAGCTCGCGGCCGTGCCCGTAGAGGATGTTGACGACGCGCTTGCCGATCATCACGACGCCGGCCGTTGCGTGGCGCGGCTCCGAGCAGCCGAGCACTTTGTAGAGATAGTTGTTCACCGTGCTCGGCGTGACCGGCCCGTGGATCAGGCCACCTTCAGCGGCGGTAGCGGCTTGCACGACCGACGGTGCATCGAGCGGGATCAGCAAATGCTCGACGTGCTGCACGCCGGGCGCGGCGCCAAATGCCTTCCAACCGAACGCCATCTGATCGCGCACCGCGAACAACACGGCGACGTCGAAGATCAGCGCCGCGTGACCGAGCAGCACCTCGACGATGCGATTGCGATCGGTGAGCGTCGCGAGCTCCGTCAGCGACACCTCGACGCTCATCGCGCCAGGGCGCGGTACATCACTGGTCGCTTGCTGCTGGAAGACCGGCGGCGTCGTCGTGCGATGCGGGCGAAGCTGCGTCTGCGCTTCGGCCGGCGCGGCTTCGTCGGCATCGAGCGTCTCGAGCAAGTCCTCGGCTTCGAGCTCGAGCGCTGACTCGTCGAACGTCGAGACCGAGGCCATCTTGCGGCTCTTGAGCGCGGGGCGTGGACCGGGCGCGGCGACCGGTGCGGCCGGCACCGGCGGCAAACCGGGCAGCGGCGGCGCGGGCAGGCCCGCATCGGCGACGTTGTCGTTGCCGCGCGGTGTGTCGCCGAACTTCATGAAGCGCGCGGGCCGCGCCACGCCGTAGTACCGCTCGATGTAGTAGTAGACGCGGACCTCGGGCGCGACGCGCGGGAGCACGCGGTACCCGGTGATCTGGGTCAGCGCTTCGAGCGTGGCGAAGTCGTGCGGGTCCTCGATCGCCGCGATCAACTGGCGGTCCTGCACGACGAGCGGCACGCACTTGTGCTTGAACGCCTGCGTCGGCTGGAGCAGCCGCACCGCGGCACGCTTTGCGCGCTCGAGCATCGCGCCGGTCGCGATCGGAATACCGAGCTCGAGCCCGAGATAGATCGTCAGCGCCTCCAGATCCACGAGGCCGTGCTCGTAGAGCACCGTCCCGAGCCGGCCGCCGTCCCGCGCCTGAAACGCCAGCGCCTGGGAAAGCTGCGGCTCGGTCAGACGACCGTCGCGCACGAGCATCTCGCCTAGTCGCATCCGATTTTGACGGTAGCATGGCTGATCCGGCCGTCTGGAGTTTCGGGACGAGCGTGGTATTGCAGGATCCGTGAGGAGCGCCGTCTACGGGCTCTGCATGCTCGTTGCCGCATGCGGGTCGAAGAAGGAACGGGACAAGCCGGTACCGGCGCCCGGCGCCCAGGCGTTGCCCGCCCCCGACGAGCCGGCTCCACCCTCCCCACCGGATTTTCCCGAGGGGACCCGGTCGCTGCAGCTGAGCCGAACGACGCCGGTTCGGCTCGACCCCGGCGATGACGGCAAGCGCATCGGTACGGTCGCGGTCGACACCCGGGTCGGCTGGACCCGGACCGCAAGCGGTAAGGGCTGCACGAAGCCCTGGGTCGAGATCGTGCCGCGCGGTTGGGTCTGCGGCGACTCGCTGAAGCCGACCAAGCAGCCGCCGTTCGGTCGCGAGGTCCCCCAGCTCGACCGCGGCGAGATCGTGCCGGGCATCTACGGCAAGCTCTCGGGCCAGAACCTGTCGACCTATCGGCTCGAGCTGCCCGAAGACAAGAAGCCGAAGAAACCGAACAAGGAACGGCCCGTGACGCAGCCGTCGCAGGTCGAGGCGCCCAAAGAGCCGCGCATGGTCGAGGACAAGCCGATCATCGGCTCGCTCACCGTGCGCCAGTACGAGCAGCTCACGGTCGGCGGCAAGGTCTACTGGAAGATCCAGCCGAAGGGCAACGAGTACGTATTGAAGTCCGCGGTGCACGTGCACACGCCGTCGCAGTTCATGGGCACGCGGCTCGGTGACGACACCGGCTGGGCGCTGCCGATCGCGTTCGTGTGGCCGCGCAACGGCTGGCAGCAGGCGTGGACCTATCACAAGCCGAACGCGATCGTGAATCGTCAGGTCCCGGCGCGCATGGCGGTGCCGATCCTCGAGGTGTCGGCGGGCAAGGATGGCAAGCCAGTCGCGTATCGGATCGGCAACGAGGAATGGATGTCGCCCCAGGACCTGCGGATCTTCGAGCCGACCGCGCCGCCGCCGCTGCTCAAGCCGAACGAGCGCTGGATCGACGTCGATCTCGACAAGCAGATCCTCGTCGCGTTCGAAGGCGAGCTCCCGGTCTACGCGACGCTCGTGTCGAGCGGCATCAAGGACACGCCGACGCAAACCGGCCTGTATCGGATCTGGCTCAAGGAATCCGAGGCCGACATGAAGAACCTCAAAGCCGAAGATCCGTACTCGGTCTCGACGGTGCCGTGGACGCAGTTCTTCTATCCCGAGGACGATCTCGCGCTGCACACCGCGTACTGGCACGACGGCTTCGGCAAGCCACGCAGCCACGGCTGCGTGAACCTCGCGCCGCGCGATGCGCGCTGGCTCTATTACTGGAGCGATCCGCAGATGCCTCCGGGCTGGACGATGACGACGGGTGTCGTGGAAGCGCCGGGCTCGGTCGTGCGCGTGCGTTCGGCGGCCGACCCGAATCCCGAGTGGAAGGGCTACGCGAAGAAGGTCGTCGAAGCGCGCCAGCAGCGCGCGCCGATCTAGAGCGAGCCAACGCGTGACCGAAGACCCTCGTCGACGCGACGTTCACGCCCTCGATGACGAGGGCAACGTGCTGTGCAACCCACGGGATCGCGAGGCCGCTCACCGGGCCGACGTTGGCGACGTCGCGACCTCCGCCGAGCCCGCGGCCGTGACCTGCAGGAAATGTCTCGACCGGCTCCGCCGATCGGCGGGTTAGAGCTCGGAGCGCGGCCGCAGCACGGGCAGGCGCTTCGGTTCGGCGGCGAGCACGAGCGCTTCAGCTGCATCCATCGCGTGGACGAGGTCGTCGCCGAAGATGTCGCGCAGGGCTTCGCGCGCGACGCGATACAGCGTCGGTGCGCCGGGCTCGTAGGC
Organism: Kofleriaceae bacterium; assembly: GCA_036274355.1. Lineage (GTDB taxonomy): Bacteria > Myxococcota_A > Polyangia > Haliangiales > Haliangiaceae > JABFXX01. Next base: position 4,757 of record DASUFX010000296.1, read on the forward strand.
GCACGAGTAATCGGGATAGTCGTCGGAGACCATGATCGCGCCGTCGCCGTAGGTGAGCGGGAACAGGCGGCAGATCGACGGCTTCACGCCGCGGAAGTCCCAGCCTTGCTCGACGGCGGCGCGATGGATCGCGCAGCCACGGCCATCGTGCGCGAGGAACAAGCAGCCATCGCGGTGGACGGCGGTGCGGACGACCGTGCCCGACGGCGTGTCGGGATCGGTCTCGGGGCTGGACTCGTCGAACCATGGCAGGTCGCGCACCTCGGCGGCGAGCACCGGCGCGATCGCATCGCGGCGGGCGAGAATCGCGTCGCGTTCGGTGAGGTCGACGTCGCAGCCGTACTGGCAACACGCGTCGAGCTTCTCGGTGTGCGTCTCGTGCATCGCGCAGCGATGGCTCATGCAATCGGCGACGACGCGCTTCGTGAAGACCGCTACTTCGACTCGATGAAACCGCGGGTGAGTGAGCGCAACTTCAGGCTCGTACGACATCAGGGGTGGCGGAATCTAGCAGTCGGCAAGGACGGCGGCGAGATCGATTCGCGCGCCATCGTTACCGGCGTCGCGATCGACTGCGAGCACCATGGCCGACAGCGTGGTCTGGTCGAGAATGCAATCCGCGTCGGCTGCGGCAGGGCCGTGCTGAGTGAAATTGTCTGAACAGGCCTGGATTACGGGGAGTGAGCGGTCGTCGCGCATCCGGATCGGTGCACCATGCGAACGGCACACGATCGGACGGACCTGATAGATCAGGCAGCGACCGTTGGCGTCCAGGGCGCTGCAGTGGTCTTGTGGTGACCCTGTCACATTCGCGGTGAGGGCTTGCTTGCGCTCTGGGGGCCAACCAGCGACCTCGGCGCGGATCGCGTCGGCCTCGACCTTCGTGACCGAAAGCCGGACGTGGCAGCAATGATGACAACCGGTCCCACATTTCATGTCTTCGCCGTGTCTCGCCTGGACGCGCGCGAAGAACGCGTCTACTTTCGCTGCGAGGTCGGGGTAGCGAGACATTCCGGCCGAGTGTAGAACACCTCGAAGAGTCGGCCATGGACCTCAACGACATCGTCGTATTTACCAAGGTCGTCGAGACCAAGAGCTTTACCGGCGCCGCCGACGCGCTGGGGCTCCCGAAATCGACGGTCAGCCGCAAGCTCGCCCAGCTCGAGGAGCGACTCGGCGTGCGCCTCGTGCAGCGCACGACCCGCAAGCTCGCCCTGACCGAGATCGGCGAGGCGTATTACGAGCGGTGCTCGCGCATCGTCGCCGACATCCACGCGGCGGAGCAGCTTGTCACCGATATGCAATCGACGCCGCGCGGCCGCCTGCGCGTCACCGCGTCGGTCGATTTCTCGACGCGGTTTCTTGGCGAGATCGTCGCCGAGTTCATCGCGCAGCATCCCGAGATCAACGTCGAGCTCGAAGCGACCGATCGGGTCGTCGATCTGATCGAAGAAGGCTTCGACATGGCGGTGCGCTTCGGCCAGATGCCGGAGTCGACGCTGATCGCGCGCAAGCTGTGTGGCCTGCACCTGATCTTGTGCGCGTCGCCGTCGTACCTCGCACGGCGCGGCACACCACGGGGCATCGAAGAGCTCGACGATCACGACCACGTGCTGTTCACGCCGTCGACGCGCAACCAGACCTGGACGCTCGTCGGCCCCAACGAGCAGACGTACGAATTTGGCCGCCCGGCCCGGCTTGCGAGCAACAACTATGGCGCCGTCGTCGACGCGACGCGCGCGGGCAGCGGCATCGCATCGATCTCGGAGTTCATGGTCACCGAGGAGATCAAGAGCGGTGTGCTCGTGCGCGTGCTGCCCGAGTGGCAGACCCGGCCGACCGAAGTGCATGCGGTGTATCCCGCACGCCAGAACGTGCCGCCACGCCTCACCCTGTTTCTCGAACACCTCGCGAAGTCGCTTAACCCGCCCCCGTGGGCGCGTTAAGAACGCGGCATGCACATCACCTGGGCTGATTTCGAAGCATTCGCCCAAGCGCACCTGGTCCCGCTCGGGCTGCGATTTCTCCTCGCGCTGATCATCTTCGTCGCCGGCC
>DASUFX010000297.1:0-2720 GCA_036274355.1 Kofleriaceae bacterium
GGCATCGACCGGCGGTTTGTGCTCGACGACTTTCTTCGGCCGGCGCACCGGCCGCGGGCGCGCGGGCTTGTCAGGCTCGTCTGCCACCGGCTTGTCGGGCTCGTTGTGATCGGGGTCATCGGCTGGCGGCTCGTCGATCTCGACGTCGTCCGTCGCGGAGCCCTGCTGTTCTGCATCGCCGGTCGCGACGGCGACCACGGCGGCGGCATCCCGCTGCGCGTCGGCAACGGCTGGGTCTTTCCGCGTCCACAGTGCGGCAGTAATGCCAACCACGATCGCGAGCACGCCGACGGCGATCGCGATGCGCAGCCGTGGTTTGCGGCGCCCGAGCTTCACCGATGCGTCCCGCAGTGCGATCGAGTGCTGGGTCACGCTCGGCTCGATGGTCGGCAGCGGCTGCGTGATCGCAGCTGGCACCGGCGGCGGTTCGCTCGCGCGCGCGGGCCGGCCGATCGCGCGGCTCACTTTCTCGTTCTTGTCGGCGAGCTTGCCGGCGCCGAGCGACTTCAGGATCTGGCTCAGCGTCGCAGTGTCAAACGTGCCGCCTGCGCGCTCGGCGACCTCGCGCAGCTCGCCGGCAAACGCACGGATCGACGGATAGCGCCGGTTCACGTCGCGCTCGAGTGCGCGCATGACCACGCCGTCGATCGTGACCGGCAAGCCAGGCACCCGCGATGTCACGCGCGGCACTTCCTCCTCGGTGATCGCTTTCCAGATCTGATAGTCGCTATCGCGATTGAACAGGCGCGCCCCGGTGAGTGCTTCCCACAGCACGACGCCCATCGAGAACACGTCGGCGCGCGCGTCGATCGGCTCACCACGGATCTGCTCCGGCGCCATGTACGGCAGCTTGCCCTTCAGCATGCCCGTCCGCGTGCGCGTGCCTTCGGTGAGCACCTTCGACACGCCGAAGTCGAGCAGCTTGCAGACGCCCTCGTTCGTGATGAACAAGTTCTGCGGCGATACATCGCGATGCACGATCGGCATCGGTTTGCCGTCGACGTCGGCGTACTCGTGCGCGAACCGCAGCCCTTCGCAAATTTGCCCGAGCACCGTCGCCGCCACGCGCAATTCGACGCCGCGCCCACGCGGCAACAGCGGCGCCAGATCCGACCACGGCAGACCTTCGAGGTACTCCATCGCGAGGAACACGACGCCGTCGACCTCGCCGAGCTCGTAGACCTGGCAAATATTCGAGTGATTGAGGCGCGCGGTGACGCGACCCTCGTTGAGGAACATCTCGTGAAACTCGGGGTCGTCGTTGAGGTGCGGCAGGATCCGCTTGATCACGAGCAGCTTCGCGAAGCCGCCGACGCCCGACATCCGCGCGAGAAACACCTCGGCCATACCGCCACGGGCCAGCATCGTGAGCAGCTCGTAGCGCCCGAACTTCTGATTGAGCGGCGCGGGTTGCAGAGCCTCAACAGTACATCAGCTCTCGACCACCACGGTTGCGCCCGGTGCGAGCGCGAACCGCGTGCCACCACCACCGGGAGAACGTTCTAATAACCGCGCGCCTGCGAGCCCTGCCTCGATGAGATCGCGGCGGCATCTACTGATGAGTACGTTGATCTCCGGCCGCGTCACGCCAGGATTGCGCGGCCACACGATCGGCCGGACGACGTCATCCGGGATGAAATCGCCGGGCGCAAACCCGGCAGGCGGCCTCAGCAGCGCGATCACGAGGTCGAGGCGCTTGTCGGCAAGAAACACCGCGCGCTCGCCTTCGGCCGTCGACAGCACGACGCGACCTCCGCGGGGCAGCATCTCGATCAAGACGTGCGTCGGCACGTCGTTGAGACTCGCGACCGCGGTGGTCGCATCGCGCGGCGCCTGGCGCACCACGAACGCCTCCTTGCGAAATGCGATCGTATCGCCGACGAGCAGCGACTCCATCGCGCCGACTTCGAGCTCGCTGCCGTTGCGCGTCGCTTTGCCGACCGTCGGCTCGATGTAGAGCTCGCCTTGCGCGATGTGAAAGCGCAGCGCGTGATCGGGCCAACGCTTGACGATCAGGTCGTCACCGTCGTCGCCGCCGATCACGAACGGGCTGTGCACGAGGCCGAAGCTGCCGCCGCGCTCGCGCTCGAGCCGCCAGCTCGCGGACGCTTTCGCATCGGGACGTTGCGCGTCGATCTGCACCTCGAGCACGAGGCCCGGTACGCCGAGCTGGTCGCCATCGGCAAGCGCGGTCGGTTTATCGAGCTTCTTGCCGTTGAGCTCGACCACGCCGCGCCCGAGAGGAACCAGCTCCGCGCCCTCCGAGGTCAATCTAACAAGCGCATGACGGCGGCTGACACTTGGGTCGTCCGCGACAAGGTCGCAATCTTGTTTGCGGCCGATGAGCAAGCCATTCGGGCCAACACGACGCGAGGGTCCGTTCGGTACGTTGATCACGCATCGCACACGACGGACTTCCACACGCCCACTGTATTCCATTAGCCTTGCTACGTGCGCTGCGTGTGGATCTTGCTGCTCGCGATCGGTTGCTACGAAGCACCCGACTACAACGGCACGCACTTCAAGTGCGACGATCAGCATGCCTGTCCGGACGGCCAGCAGTGCGTCAACGGAATCTGCGGTGGCAGTGGCAGCGGCAGCAACATGATCGACGCGCCGCAATCGATGAGCGGCGTGCACTGTGGTGCGGCGACGTGCACGAGCAGTCAGAAGTGCTGCGCCGATCTCGTGAGCACCTCCGTCTCGTGCATCCCGCTCAC
>DASUFX010000298.1:0-2836 GCA_036274355.1 Kofleriaceae bacterium
GTCGCACATAAAATGCGACGGCCGAGCAAATCGCGAGAACTACGGGAAGATGTCGTCGAGGATCGCGACCGCGTGGACGACGAGCCGCTTGTCACCGGGCACCGACTCGAAGAAGTCGGGCTTCTCGACGATCATCCAGTAGCGCTTCTTGGCAGCGAGCCGGCTCGCATTCTTTGCACCCGAGGCGTCGAGCCAGTAGCGGTCCATTTTCCAAAGTGAGCCGTCATCCGCCTCGACCTTTGCGTTGATCAGGTAACGTCGGTTCGGGTCCAGCCGGTCGAGACTCTTGTTCACGGCGGCGGCGGCGATCCGGATGTCCGGGATGTGTAGCGCCTTGTACTTCGCCGCGTCGGTCATCTTCGGTGCCGCCGACAGCGTCGCGACGGCGCGCGTCTTGAACGTTGGCCCGCCCGAGAGCTGATAGAAGTCGTCCTCTTCTTCGGGGCAAATTGCGACAAGCGCGCCGACCTGCGTCTCGAGCCGGCCGACCAGCAACTCGTCCTTGAAGCGATACGTGTCGCGCTGGCCCTGGACGGTGATGATGTTGAGCGAGATCGGGCGGTCGCCGAGCTTGCCGTTCTCGACGGCGACCTTCGTGACCTTGCCCCAGTCGACGACCTCGTGTTTGCGGCTGGTCTCGGGGTTCGTGAAGTCGTACGGGATCTCGCAGAACGCATCGATCGACGCGATCGCGCAGCTGCGGCAGTAGGGCGGATCGAGCGAGTCGAGAATCTGTTGCTGCCGCGGCGTGAGTTGCGCGTTGCTGCCGGCTCCGGCTCCGGTGGGCGCGGGTGCTGGCGTCACCGACGCCTGCATCGCTTGATCGGTCTTCGCTGTCGGCTTTGGCTTCTTCGCGCTGCCGATCGGCGAGGGCGACGGCACCTGCAGGTTGGTGGTTGCGGCGGGTGCAGCCACGTTCGTCGTCGGCGATGGCGGCGACGGCGATGGCATCGGCGCGGCGGTCGCAGCGTCGGCAGCTGCGGGGATCGGCGGCGTCGCGGTTTCGTTCGGCAGCGGCGAGATGTTCTTCGCGGCGGCGACTTGCACCGGCTTCGGCTCGTCGCCGGCCTTCGTCAGCTGCCACGCACCGAGCACGAGCGCGCCGGCACCGAGCACGACGAGACCGGCGACGGCGGGTGCGCGGCCACGGCGCGGCACGGTCGCTTGCTGCGCTTTCATCGCCGCGATCAGCTCGCGCATCGAGGCGAAGCGGTCGGACGGCGACGCTGCCATCGCACGCACGAGCGCGTTCGCGATGTAGCTGGGCAGGCTCGCCGGTGGCGTCAGGCCCTGGCGGATCGCCTCGACGCGAACGGCGAATATGATCGGGAACGGCTTGCTGCCGGTGAGCATCTCGTACGCCATCACCGCCCACGCGAACTGATCGACGCGCGAGTCGATCGGATCGCCGAGCAACTGTTCGGGCGCGAGGTACGCGGGTGTGCCGGCGATCGCGCCAGTCGCGGTCAGATGCGGATCGTTGCTCAGCGTCGACGCGTGCGGATTGATCGCATCCTCGTGACGCGCGAGCCCGAAGTCGGTGACGATCGCGCGGCCGTCGCGCGTGACGAGCACGTTCTCCGGTTTGATGTCGCGGTGGACGAGACCGGCGGCGTGCGCGGCCGCGATGCCCTCGGCGGCGCCGAGCAACACGCCGACGAGCTTGTCGCGATCGCGATGCTCCTCGGCCCACGCGCGCAGCGAAACGCCGTCGATCAGCTCCATCGCGACCCAGACCTCGTCGCCTTCGCTGCCGACGTCGTAGACGTGGCACACGTTCGGATGCGAGAGCCGCGCGAGTGCTTGCGCTTCGCGGATCAGCCGCGCGCGACCAGCTTCATCCTCGCCGGCGCGGCGCACGACCTTGATCGCGACCGGCCGTGCGAGCTGCGGATCGTACGCGCGATACACGATGCCCATACCGCCGGAGCCGAGCACGGTGTCGATGCGATAGCGGCCGAGCACGGGCGGCGGGCCGCCCTTCGCGTAGTTCGACAGCGCTGCGCGACATTCCGCGCAGCTGTCGATGTGGCCCTCGACTTCCGCCGACTTGTCGTCGGTGAGCTCGCCGCTGGCGAACGCGAGCAGTTTATCGACGGGAGGGCAGGCGCTCATCGGCTCATCAAGATGCGCGAGATCGAGAGCTCGATGTCGCTATCCAGAAAGCGCAGCAAGCTGTCGACGTCGTTCGTCGGCATACCGAGCGCTGCCATCAGCTTCTTACGCGTGAGCTTGCCGAGGTCAGCGCGCGCATCGGCGAGCCAACGTGCACACGTAGCGCGATGCACGCGATAGAGCCGGGCGAGGTCGTCGATCGTGAGCTCGTCGAGGATATGCTGGCGGAGCAAGTTGCGCTGGCGCACCTCGAGTGCGGCGAATGCCTCGCGGATCGCCTTCTTCAGCTCGGCGGTGTACTGCGAGCGCAGCTGCTTCTGTTCGGGGCCGGGCGTCGCGTCGGGCCAGTGATCGAGCAGGATCTCGTCGAGCGTCTCCTCGCGATCGATCTTGCGGATGACCTTGAACGCCTTGCGCGTCGCGCTGACGCGCAGCCAGGCAGCGAGCTCGCCGCGACCTGCGTAGTCCGCGATCCGGCGGTGGCCATCAACCCCGACCAACAGCTCGAAGCGCAGCGCTTGCTTCACTTCATCGGCGGTGCCGCCGGCAAGGCGGAGCCGGCGCAGTGCCACGTCGATCTGCGGCACCATCTCGGCCTCGAATACGCGCAGCGCGGCCTCGTTGTTGTCGGCCAGTGCCATCGCGAGGTAGAGGTCGGCATCGTGCAGCGCATCGAGCTTCGTCTCCGGATCGTCCTGCACGCGCTGGGCGAGCCGGTTCG
>DASUFX010000299.1:0-4213 GCA_036274355.1 Kofleriaceae bacterium
GTCTCGTCATCCTGGTTCGGAGCGAAGCAACCCGGGTCGTTCGGGAAGTCGTGCTTGCCGTCGCCGTCGTTGTCACGGCCGTCCTTGCACTGCGGTGCAGCAGCGGCGCTCTCGTCGTCGTCCGACTCGCTCGCGCAGCTCAGGTCATCGGGGAAGTCGACGTCGCCGTCGCCGTCGTTGTCCTTGCCGTCATTGCACTGCGTCTTCGAGAAATTGTTGCCGCCGCCATCGTCACCGCACGCGACGAGGTGCGGAACCAACAGCGCGGACAGAACGATTACGAGCAGCGAGCGCATTGATGCCTCTCTCGGAATGGAGGCAGGTCTGTAACGAACTGTTGAGATCGGGTCAAGTAGTTAAATTCGAATGCAAATGCGCACTCGCAGTGGCTACTCGACTAGCCAACGTCAAAGAACAGGAACTTTAGGTAACGGCCCTCGCTAAAGGCGGCCAGAACCGGGTGATCGCTTGCTGCGCCCGACGAGATCCGCAGGCGAACGTCGGGCGCAAGTAGTCCGGCCATCGTGCCAAGCAGGTCGGCTTCCGTCACATGACTCGAGCACGAGGCGAGTGCGAAACGTCCGCCATCTTGGACGAGCGCGAGCGCCGCGGCGGCGAGTTTCTCGTACGCACGAAGTGCGGCTCCCTTGGCGCGTTCGCTCGGCGCGAAGCTCGGCGGGTCGACGATCACGAGATCCCAACGCCGGCCCTGCGCCTTGGCGCGCGAGAGAAACTCGAACGCATCGGCTGCGACTCGCTCGTGCGCGCTCGCATCGAGTCCGCTGTGCGCGAGGTTCTTCTCGATTGCGGCGATCGCGGGACCCGCGATGTCGACGCTCGTCACGCGGGTCGCGCCGCCGAGTGCCGCGTGCAGTGAGAAGCCGCCGGTGTACGAAAACAGATTGAGCACGCTCGCTCCGCCAGCGTGCCGACGGACAATGCGGCGATTCTCGCGCTGATCGAGAAAGAAGCCGGTCTTCTGACCGCTGCGCACGTCGACGCCGAAGCGCGCCTCGTCTTCGCTGATCACGATCTCCGCGGGTGGCGCACCGCGCAGCGCTTCGCCGGCGCTGCGTTGCCCGCGTTCGCCACGTAGCCACACGTGCGCGATCGTCGCGCCACCGCGCTCGAGACCGGCGAGCACGTCATCGATGCGCGTCCGCCAGAACGCGGTCGCGGCCGGTCCGTCGAACACGATCACCGCGGTGTCGGTGTACGCATCGACCACGAGCCCGGGGCAGCCATCGGCTTCGCCGTGCACGAGCCGCCGCCCGGTGCAGCCGACGAGCAACGGATCACGCGCGCGTCGGGCTGCGGCTTTTTCTGTGCGTGCTGCTGCCCACGCGCCATCACATGCGGCATCCGGGACATCGAGCACACGCGCGCGGATCGGCGAGGTTGGATCGACGATCGCCGTCGCGATCGGTCCTTTGTCGTCGACGAGCGTGACGACGTCGCCAACGGCGAGCGACTTCGCCGGCGCGACCGCACGGTCGTAGACCCACGGATGGCCCGCGCGAATCGCATCGCGCAGTGGCTTGGTCAGCCGCAGCGTCGCGCGCGGGCGCGATGCGGCGACCTTCACTGCGGGGTCGGGGGCGGGTTCGAGCTCGTCAGGTTCGTCTCGACGAGCTGATACATGTGGCCGTAGCTGTTCAGCGTCTGCACGACGCCGACGTTATCGGCCAGCCAGATCTGGCTGACCCAGTTCGCCGGCAGCTCCATCGGTTTGTGATTCGGGTTGCCCGGGTTGTCGAGCGTCACGCGGCCCGTCGTGATGAGACCGAGCTTCTCGGCCTTGAACATCTCGCCGGTCTTCGTCGTGATCTGCTCCGGGGTCTGGGGCGTGAAGCGGCGCTCGAGCTCGAGCTTACCGCTGCCGAGCTTGGCACCCGAGCCCTCGACCGGGACGCGCTTCCACGTCATCGCGAGGTCTTCGCGCCACTCGGCTTCGCCAATGCCGCCCTTCGTGAGCGTGAGGCTCGTGCCCTTGAGATGATCCGTCTTGGTGATCTCGAGACCGAGCACGCCGCCTGGCTCACCCGCAAAGAAGTAGCTGTTGGGCGAGATCTCGAACTTCTTGTTGTTGCACGTGACCGTCGACTCGTACGTGTACTCGTCGATCTCCGGCTTCTTCGGGTCGCGCGTGCGGTCGACCGTCATCTTCTCTTCGAGGGTGACGACCGTGTCGCCGCCCTTGGCCTCGACCGATTTCACCGTGATCTGAATCGCCTTTGGCTGCGGCGGCGACAGGCGCTTGATCTGGTCGTTCGGTGGCGTCGGGGCCGCGATCGAGTTGTAGGTCCACTGATTGCCGACCGCGAGCGGCAGCACCTTCGCGCCGCACGCCGGGGCCTTGCTACCGGCCGCTTTCGCGTCCTGTTTGGGTTTGGCACCCGCGACAGCAGGCACCAGGGCGAGGGCGGCGCAAAGGAGGGGCATTCGCATAGGCCCCGGAGTCATACCCACGGAAAGCGGCCGCGTAAAGCGATCCGGGCTGACAGGCTGCCGCCTGCCAGCAACACTTGCGACTCAGGCTTATCGGCCGTCTTTTTGGGCGCCGTACACGCAGTTAGGGTCGTTCGTGTCGGCGCACATCTTGGCGATCAGCTCGCGGAAGCGGTTGTCGCGCCGCATATCCGAGAAATCGGGATCGAGCTTCTGCTTCCGGCCGAGTAGCTGGTCGATGTAGTGCTCGACCTCGGCCTTCTTGCTCGGATGCGGCCGCATCTGGAGCAGGCGCGTCAATAGATTGATCGAGCACTGCTTGCGGCCGATCTTCGCGTACGCCGCAGCGAGGCCGTACGTCGCTTTGATGTTGTATGGGTCGGCGGCGAGCGCGGTGATGAAGTCGTTGACCGCATCGCCCTGGTACTTCTCGCGCGTCATGCGATCGACCTCGGCGCTATCCGCCGCATGGAGGTTTCCGTACGCCTGGTCGGCGAGTCGTTGGCCCTCGGGGATCGACCGCTCGTCGAATGCGATCGGCTTGAGCTCGGATGCCGGATCAGTCGCGTCGCAATCCTTGGCGACCGTGGTGTCCGGTTTCGGCACCGGCTCGGGACGGAGCGGCGGCGGTGGTGCGGTCACTTCTTCTTTCTCGTGACAGCCGCCGAACACCAGCGACGCGAGCGTGAGCGAGAGCAGGGCGTACTTCATCGCTAGCGTCCAACTGCCTGCATCGCGTCCTTGCGATAGCCCTTGAACCACTGCGCGTTGGCGTCGATCGAATCGATGTTGCGATTCGCTTCGCTCTGCCACTTCGGATTGTTCGAGAGCGCAGCGAGCCGCTTGAGCATCGCGATCGCACAGCCCTTGCGCAGCACCCGGTCGTACGCGACCGCGAGCTTGAGCGTCGCCGGCACGTTGTACGGGTCCTTGATCAGCGAGTTGCGATACTTGTCGATCGCCTCTTTGAGCATGCCGACTTTGATCGAGTCTTCTTTGGCCTTGTCGGCCTGATCGATCGAGGACTCGGCCTGATCGAACAGCTGCTTCGACATCTGCGTCTGCGGGTGCGCCTTCTTCGGATCGTCGCTGAAGTTCGCGTTGCAGTCGTCGACGTACTTGACCTCGACCGGCGCCGCTTCCGCCTCGGCCGGCCGCTTCTTCTTCTCCGGATTCTTCAGCTTCTCCGGGCGAGCGCCGTAGAGCGGCGTACACGACGAGGTGACAGCCAGGGCGAGCGCGAGGACCACCAGCAAGCGCATACCTCGACGGTAGCGCGGCGGCCTCGGCGAATCAAAGCGTTACGTGGGAATCCGCGGACGCGAACCGCCGGAGCTGGATGACCGATTATCCGCGGATCGCGCGGACCAGCGGTTGCGCCCACGGCCAGGCCGCGAACACGAGCAGCGAGCCGGCGAGGGCAGGCTGCAGCGCCAGTGCTTCGTGGCCGCCGAGCAGCTGCACGCCCGCGAGCGACAGCATCAGACCACCGGCCGCACCGATCGCGAGCACGCCCCACGTGCGCATCCGAACGAGCGCGCGGAGACCGAAGCCCGCAAGCACGAGCGCGCCGAGCGATAGCACCATCGCAGCGGGCTGCTTCGGTGCGAGGCCGTAGATGATCACCATCGGCAGCGAGACGCCGGCGCGGATCACCGACCGACCGAGCCGCTGCACCGCGTGCTCGTCCATGTGCCACTTCTCGCGCCACGTCATCTGGCCGTCGTAGAGCTCGCTCATGCCGCTGCCCCACAGCGTCACCGTC
>DASUFX010000300.1:0-17216 GCA_036274355.1 Kofleriaceae bacterium
CCTATCCGATCGAGAGCTGCGACGACGCTACGGCGGCCACCTTACCTGAGCGGTGAACACAGTCGCGTCGCCGGGGCCTATAACCGCACCACCTGTCACTACGAGGTAATCACCGGCGACCACGAGCTCGTGATTCGTGCGCGCCATCGGCAACGCGCTCTCGCGCCATGCGCCGAGCGAGCCGTCGGCCGTGGCATGCGCCGCGAACACCTGCGCGGTACCCGGCGCGCCGAACACCGCCGCACGGCCACCGACGACGAACACCCAGTCATCGACCGCCACTGCTTCACCGAACCCGACGGGCACGGGCAGCGGCGTCGTCGCGCGCGCAACGCCGCCCATCAGCCGCGCGACGAACACGTTCGCGACCGCACCTTGCGCCGGGTCGTGATAGCCGCCGAGCGTGTAGACGTTGTCGGCACTGAACGCGTACTCGGCTTGCGCGAGGAAGTCGATGCCGAGCTCTTCGGTCTGCCACGCGAGCGAGGGCGTGATCGGTGACTGCAGCGCCACCGTTGCGTTGCCCTCCGCCGGCAGTCGCGTGTCCATCAGCACGAGTGTGTCGGCGTGCACGGTCGCTTCCGACGACACCACGGTAGCTGGCAGCATGCCGAGCGATGCCAACGCGCCGAGGTGGCCGGTCTCGTCGAGCGTCGCGCTCCATACCTGACGGCCGTGCGCCGGGTCATCGTAGATGCCGTCGAGGACGTACAGCGTCCGTCCGTCGCTGGTCGCGCTGCACTCGGTGGCCGGGCTCGGTAGCATGCCGGCCAGCCTCCAGTTGCCGAGCACGCCCTCTTCGATCCGCGCGGCGTGGATCTCGGCGGTCTTCACGAAGGCGCCGCTGTCCATGTAGTTGCCGCCGACCACGAGCACCCAGTCGTCGATCACGGCACTGCAGTGATTCGCGCGTGGTGTCGGCAGCGCCGGTCCGACCTGCCACGGGCCGAGCTCGCCGGTTGCGACGTGCGGCGGCGGCTCGGTGCACGCAACAAAAAGCAACAATAGGGCGATGCGCATCGCGCGCACGCTCTCTCGCACCTGCGCATCCGGGCAAGCATGACTTTGTTGCAGCTCGATGACCTGTTGCTGCGCGAGGACGATCGTGTGGCGCGCGAGCAACGGCACCACGGGGTCGGTCGCGCGAACTCGGTGAAATCGCGCGCGCGACACTGGGCAAGGCAATTGCTTGGGTCGCCAAGAATGCGCGCGGCCGTCCTCTCCGTGGCGCTCACTGCCTGTGCGTACCGCCCGGGGTCGTTCTCCCATTTGTCGGAGAGCTTCCCCGGGCAACGCACGACGGTGGGCTGCATCGATCTCTCCGTCGAGCGTCGCCCCGATCTGATCGGCGGCGGCACCGTGCTCGCCTACGCGTTCGGCAATCGCTGCGACCATCCGGCGATCGTCGATTTCACGCAGGTGAAGGTACATGCGCGCACGTACGACGGGCGCGACTTGATTCTCGCCGCCTTCGATCCCGAGGGGCAGATCCAACCGCTCGAGCTCGACGGCCGGGCCACCGGCGAAGAAGCGATCGCGTACAAGATCGACGCCTCGCTCGCCGAGGTTTGCGTCGACGCTGCCTCGCTCACCCACGAATCACCCGCGCGCTGGTTGTGCTTCGCGAGCAACCTGCCGCCCCAGATCGCGGAGGCTGGCAAATGAAATACCTCCTCTTCGCAGCGCTCCTACTCGCCGATCCAAGGCCGGTGCACGCCGGTTCGTGCCACGGCGGCGGTAACGCTGGCACCAGCAGCAGTGGAAGCCATGACGACGGCGGCCGCTCGTCGAGCTCGTCGAACGACACATCGTGGTCATACACGCCATCGTCGGCCGGCGATTACGTCGTCCACTCGAGCGAATGCATCGACAACACTGACGTCCACGGCTTTCGTCACTGCTCGAAGTTCGGCGCGTGGGGCAAGAACATGCGCATTCCGAAGCTGTTCATCGAGGTCGGTGGCAACGTGCGCAACTTCGGCAGCGCTCTCGTCGATCGCACCGGCACGATCTCGCACGGCTACGAATCGTTCGCGTATCGCGTCGTGATGCCCGGCGCCGACGCGCCTCGCGATGTCGCGATGACGTCGACGCTACGGCTCGGCTTCGGCATTCCGCGTGGCTTCTATAGCGGGCTCGAATTCGAGCTCGGCGCGCTCGTGTCACCGGCGGCGGCGACTGCCGAGATGACGACGGCCGGCGCATTCGGTACGCCAAACGTCGAGCAGCAGCACGGCATGTTCCTCGGGTTCACCGGCGTCGGTGGCTATCGTGCGGTGGGATCGCGCGGCGCGATCGCGATCGAGGGCGCGGGTGGTCTGCGCAGCGTCCGCTACAACTTCGACAGCTCGTATCATTATTGCGAGACGACCACGACAGTTACCGCAAACATGGGCGTCGTCGAAGCGCGCGCTCGTGCCGAGCTGTGGCTCAGCCCGTGGCTCACGGCGGGTGTCACCGTCGGCTCGAACGTGCTCGAGCGCAGCGACTGGATGGCCGGTGTCTACTTCGGCGCCCACAGCCGCGCGTACGCAGGTGCGCGTTAGATCTCGAGCTCGTCGCCTTCGCGCGCGGGCACCACAGCGATGCCGTGGGGTGCGAGCTTGGCTTTGCACGCGGCGACGATCTGGTCGACGTCGTCGTCGGTGTAGTCCTGATCGTAGTGGAACGTGACGAGGCGCTTCGCCTTCGCGGCGATCGCCGCGTCGCACGCGTCGACATACGAGGAGAAGCCGCGGTTGCGGCGCGTCGCCTGGTCTTCGGGGCGGTACGTCGAGTCGTGGAGGAGGACGTCGGCGCCCGAGTAGTGCTCGATCGCTTCGGGCGTTGGACCGCTCTCCGGGTAACCGACGTCGGATGCGTAGACGAACACGCGGCCCGCTTCCTCGAGCCGGAACGCGAGCGCCGTCGTCTGGCCGTGCTGGTGCTCGCGCGCGCTGATCGTCACGCCGTCGGCTTCGATCGTCTTGCCGCACACCATCGCGGAGACGTCGAAGGTCGCCGCGAGGTTTTTTAGCGTCTGCAGCGGCGAGAAGTTGGGATCCATCTGGCCTTCGAGGATGTCCTCGAGCATCTCGGAGGAGTTGCCTGGGCCCCACACGCGGAACTGATTGCCGGGGATGAACACGGGCGGGAAGAAGCCGAGGCCTTGGATGTGATCCCAGTGCGTGTGCGAGAGCAGGATCGTCGCGCGGCCTTGACCTTTGCCGAATGTGCTCGCGAGCAGCGCGTTGCCGAGGTGCATGAGGCCGGTGCCCATATCGATGATGATGAGGCCGCCGTTTGCGGTCGTGACCGATACGCACGACGTGTTGCCGCCGTAGCGATTGGTTTCGGGGCCGGGAGCCGGAATCGATCCACGTACGCCCCAGAATTTGATCTTCATGGGCCGTCCCCCAGCGGGATCTCGAGTCCCTCGTAGGCGCTCACGAGCTCGAACGGGTCGGCTTGCGTGAGCTCGCGATACGTCGCGAGGATCTTGTCGTTGTCGTCGTCGGTGCGCATCGGCGCGTGGTGGAAGAGGCAAAGCTTCTTCACATTCGCGGCGCGCGCGATCTCGATCGCGTCGTCGGGACGTGAATGGCCCCAGTGCGGTCGCGACTTGTATTCCTCGGGCGTGAACTGGGTGTCGTAGATGAGCAGATCGGCGTTCTTCGCCAGCGCGACGATACCGGAGCGCATCACGGTTAGCTCGTCCTGCACGGCGGGCGGCAGCGTGCCGAAGCTCGGGCGCTCGATGAAGTCGCGGCCGAGCAGCATGTCTGTGAACGGTGCGGTGTCGGAGCAGTACACGACCGACGCGCGATCGACGTCGACGCGGTACGCGATCGCGACCCACGGGTGATTGAGACGCGCGCACGTGATCTTCGCCTTGCCGATATCGAACGATGCGCCCTCGATCAGCTCGTGGAAGCTCATCTCGGCCTGCATCGCGTTGAGCGGGACGGGGAAGTACGGCGCGTTGTGCTGCTGGCTGAAGACCGCCTCGAGATGCATGTCGCGCTGGCGGGCGAAGATCTGGATCTTGTTGCCGGCGCGATAGAGCGGCGAGAAGAACGGCAGGCCTTGGACGTGGTCCCAGTGCGTGTGGCTGATCAGGATCGAGCACTGACCTTTGCCGTCACGGAACGAATCCTCCATGAGCGTCTTGCCCAGACGACGAATGCCGGTGCCCGCGTCGATGATGATCGGCGCGGCGCCATGGGGGCGCACCTCGACGCACGACGTGTTACCGCCGTATCGATTGGTTGCTCGCCCGGGCGATGGGATCGAGCCGCGGACTCCCCAGAACCTGACCTTCATCGGGCGCCACCATGAACCTAACGCGCCGAGATGCCTAACCGCTAGAACAGCTTGCGGGAATCTAGAAGGATCGTGACGGGGCCATCGTTGACCAGCTCGACCTTCATGTCCGCTGCGAATTCCCCGGCCTCGACGCGTTTGACACCTGACGCCAAAATGGCCGCGAGCGCCTGCTCGTAGAGCGTTTTTGCGGCCACCGGCTCGAGGGCACCCGTGAAGGCGGGCCGCCGGCCCTGCCGGGCGTCGCCGTAGAGGGTGAATTGCGACACGACGAGGACGCCGCCACCGACGTCGAGCACCGACCGATTCATCTTGCCGGCGTCGTCGGGGAAGATGCGCAGGTTGACGATCTTGTCGACGATATAGGCGAGATCGGTAGGGCCATCGCCCGCTCCCGCACCGAGCAGGACCAGCAATCCTTGCTCGATTGCACCCGTGACCCGGGTATCCACCGTCACGCTTGCCCGCGAAACCCGCTGAACTACAGCGCGCATGGCCTGGTTATACAGGCAACTAGGTTGCCTTGCCGGAGGTCCAACCGGCCGCTAGGATGCGCCCGCTCATGAGGTCTGTCGTCTTGCTCGCGCTCTTGTTCGCCTTCGGGTGCGGCAAAGAAATCGGTGACGCCTGCGTCGTCAGCTCTGACTGCAGCCCGAACGGCGATCGCCAGTGCGACATCTCGCAGCACGAGGGCTACTGCACGATCCAGGGTTGCGACTTCAGCACGTGCCCCGACGAGGCAGCCTGCATCCGGTTTTTTACCGGCGTGTTCCAGAACAAGGATTGCGCGACAACCGCGGACTGCTCGCTCGACGAGCTGTGCAGTCTCACGCTCAAGTGCGTGCCGCGTAGCTCCGAAATTCGCTTCTGCATGAAGACGTGTGACACGACCGACGACTGCCGCGACGGATACGAGTGCCGCGGCATCAAGGAAATGAAAGAGCACGGCGGCGAGCCGGTCCTCGAGGGCAACGCCATGCCAACCGAGAGCTCGCCGAAGTTCTGCGCCGCGGCGCCCTGAGTAGTACGCTCCAGCGCAGTGTCGATCGGCTCGTTCTTGCTCCGGCGCCTCGGCTCGGGTGCGCTCGCGATCTTGGGCGTGTCGGTGCTCGTGTTCGCGTTCTTGCACCTCGTCCCCGGTGATCCGGTCGATCACTTGCTCGGCGGCGAAGCGACCGCTGACCAGCGCCAGAAGATGGAGCACTGCATGGGGCTCGATCTGCCGGCACACGAGCAGTTCGTGCGCTTCCTCGGCCACGTCGTCGACGGATCGCTCGGCGTGCAGTGTCCGGATCCGAAGGGAAAGCCGACGGTCGCGGCGCGCGTCTTCGAGGTGTTCCCGTACACGATCGAGCTCGCGATCGCCGGCATGCTCGTCGCGATCGTGTTCGCGTTGCCGCTCGGTGTGATCGCCGCGGTGAAACGCAGCACCTGGGTCGATACGTTCGCGACCGTGGCGTCGCTGTCCGTGATCGGGCTGCCGATGATGGTGCTCGCGCCGATCTTGCTGCTCGTGTTCTTCATCTGGCTGGGCTGGTCGCCGGGACCGACGGAGACCGGGCTGTCGGCGCTCGTGCTGCCGGCGATCGCGGTTGGCTTGCACCTGATGGCGATGCTCGCGCGCATGACGCGGTCGTCGATGATCGAGGTGCTCAACGAGGACTACGTACGCACCGCGCGCGCGAAGGGGCTGTCGGAACGTCGCGTGCTGATCCACCACGCGCTGCGCAACGCGCTGTTGCCGGTGATCACCGTTGCCGGTCTGCAGTTCGGCTCGCTGCTCTCGGGTGCGATCGTGATCGAGAAGGTGTTCGCGCGCCCGGGCCTGGGCCTCACGCTGCTCGAGGCGATCAACGAGCGCAACTACTCCGTCGTGCAGGGCACCGTGCTCGTCATCGCCGTGATCTACGTGCTCGTCAACACGCTGGTCGACCTCGCCTATGGCTTCGCCGACCCGAGGATCCGGCGCGGATGAAGGCGGCACTCAAACTCTCGCTGTCGGGACGCGTTGGCCTCGTCATGGTCGGCGCGTTCATCCTCGTCGGCGTGTTTGGGCCATTGCTCGCGCCGTATGATCCGCAGGCGGTCGATCTCAATGCGCGGTTCTTGTCACCGTCGAGCGAGCACTGGCTCGGCACCGACTCGAACGGCGTCGATACGCTATCGCAGCTACTGTGGGGAGCGCGCTCGGCGCTCACGATCAGCGTCATCGTCGTCGCGATCACGTCGACGGCCGGGGTCATGGTCGGCACGATCGCAGGCTGGTTCCGCGGCGCCGTCGACGAAGTGCTGATGCGCATCGTCGACGTGTTGATGGCGTTCCCGGGCATCCTTCTCAACATCGCGGTCGTCGCGACGGTCGCGCGGCCCGGCCTCGGCGTGATGATCGGCGCGCTGTGCCTCAACGGCTGGGTCGGTTACGCCCGGGTCGCGCGTGGCGAGGTGCTCGCGTTGCGGGAGCGCGAGTACATCTCGGCGGCAGTCGCGATCGGCGCCTCGCATCGCCGGATCATGCTCCGCCACCTGATTCCGAACATCCTGGGTCCGGCGTTCGTCCAGATGGCGTTCGCGTTCGGCAGCGTGATCATGATCGAAGCGACGCTGTCGTTCCTGGGCCTCGGGCCGCAGCTCGGCTACACCTGGGGAGCGATGCTCGATCAGGGCACGACCTTTCTCTGGCGCGCCGGCTTCACGCACTACACGCTGCTGCCGGGCCTCGCGATCATGTGGGTCGTGCTCGGCGCAAACCTCCTCTCCGACGGACTGCGCGATCGCTTCGATCCGCGTCAGCGTGGGAGGCAGTAGTGGCGCTGCGCGTGAAGGTCTGCCACCTCAGCGATGTCGTCGACGACGAGATCCGCGCGTTCCAGGTCAACGGCGTGACGTGGCCGGTGATCGTCACGCGCGTCGGCGGCGAGCTGTATGCGTGCCCGGGCGTGTGTCCGCACGAGGACGTCGCGCTCTACAACGGTGAGCTGTTCGGCACGACGCTCCGCTGTCCTGGGCATTCGTACGATTTCGATCTGCGCACCGGCACGTGCAAGCACGATCGAGATCTGGAATTGCGCCGCTATCCGATCACGCTCGTCGGCGACGAGATCTGGGTCGATCTGCTCTAGCGATTCAATCGAGCACATCGAGATCCGAATCGGCGCCACAATAGAACCAGCGCATCGGATCGAGGAACCGGCGATCGCCGTCCTTGGGAATCACGACGAGGAATGGCTTGCGATCGCGCTCGACGTAGCCGGCGCGCCACATCGCACGACGCCTGCCATCGAGCGCCATCAGCTTGATGTCGACGATGTGTGCGTCCGTGTCCGCCGCGTGCCGCGCGATCGCGGACAGACACCGATGCCACGCACCCGGCACGGCGAGCAGATCGACGATGCGCAGCGCGCGCCCCTCGGGCATCCGCTGGAGTGCGCACGCACCGATCGGCTGACCACGGTCGACGATCACGAACGGGTGTTGCTCGCGCGCGGGTGCCTCGAGAAAGCGCCACGTGTAGAACGTCGCATCGCGGACCGCCGCCAGCGGCACGGTCGATGCGAATGCGCGCCACACGGCGTCCACGCGCGCATCACCGTGCGCCATCGGTTGGAGCTCCGGCACGAACCGCGGCCGCAACACGCCGCCGATCATCTGATCGAACGGCGCTTGGATGCCGAACGCGGCGCCGCGCAACGGACGTACCCACCGCATGACGTGGCCGATCTCGCGCGAGCCGCCGTGCTTGAGCGGCGTCAGGTTCATCGCGCCGGGCGCGCCGTACATGCAGCCGATACCGGCCGCTGCCATGCCATCGCGCGCGGCATCGTGAAGCAGTGCGCCGAGTCCGCGGCGGCGAAACTTCGGTCGCACGTAGCCGTCGCCGCCGAGCGCACAGAGCCGCTGCGTGTCGTCGAGCTGCAGGCGAAATGGAAAGTACGACGTGCAACCGGCGACCTCGCCGTTCTCGCTCGCGATCCACGTGAGCGCGCGGCCGGCGGGGTTTTGGTGGTAGAGCCACGAGAGCCGCGCGTCGGCCGCGACGCCGGGAATCATTTCCCGGATCAGCTGCGCGACCTCGGCGCTGTCTCGCTCGGTGGCTGCGCGGACATCAAACGCCATGTTGCAGCGTACGCGGGAATCGGTAGCGGGGCTCCCGCAACGCTGCTCTGCTCGTCGGAGGGCTGTGGCGCGCACGCACGGCGAGCGCTCGCGCATCGTCGAATGCGCGCGACCGCGACGTTAAGCGCGTCTACCGCGCTACTTGTACTCGGGCTCGACGAGCTTCACGTCTTTGATGCCCGCTTCCGCGAACGTCTTGTTGACGTGATCCTTGTCGCCGAGCAGTACGACGACTTCCTTCGCCGGATCGAGCTCCGCTTTCATCAGCGCCTTCACCTGCGCGGGCGACACCGCCGCGATCTGCTGGACCAGCGTGTTGTAGTAATTCGCGTCGAGGCCGTACGTCGCGATCACACCGAGGCGCGCGGCGAGCTCGCTGGTCACCGTCGACTCGCTCAGCAATTGCGTCAGCAGCTTGCGGCGCGCACGCACGAAGTCCTCGTCGAAGTGATCGCCCGCGCGGAGCGCATCGATGCTCTCGCGCAGTGCCTTGATCGACTCGCCCGCGCGTTCCGCGTCGATCGTGCCGCCAACGACCGCGCCGCCGCGCAACATGTACGCGGTCGGACCGACCTTCGGCTGGCGCGCGAACGACAGTCCGTACGTCGAGCCGAGCTTGAACCGGATGCCCTCGGCGCGAAGCTGCAGCATGCCGGCGAGCACCTGGCGCGCGGCCTCTTGGCCGTCGATGCCAGCCGGTGCCGGATACGCGATCGTCGCGGTGATCTGCTGATCGAGCTTCGACTTGAGCGTCCCGACGAACACCGGACCCGTGCGCGGCGCTGCAGTCTTGTCGACCGGCTTGTCGATCGAGCCGGTGCCCCACTCGCCGAACGTGCTGCGCGCGAGCTTCTCGGCGTACTTCGGCTCGAAGTCGCCGACGATGATCAGCGTCGCGTTGCCGGCCGAGTAATGCTTCGAGCGGAAGTCGTCGAGCGAGTCCTTGTGGATCTTGTTCGCGGCCTCGGGCGTCAGCACGGCGGTCTTCGTGTACGCGTGATCGGCACCGTAGAGCGCGAGCACCACCTGACGGATGTACTCGGTGTCCTCCTGCGTGCTCTTGAGCTTGTATTGCTCCTTGACGGACTTCTGCCAGTCCTCGATCTGCTGCTGCGAGTACGTGCCCGCCTTGATCTTGCGCTCGAGGCCTTTGAGCATGACGTCGAGATAGATGTTGATGCCACGCGTGCGGCACGTCATCGCGTCATCGGTCGTGCTGCAGCTGACGTTGATGCCGGTCTGCGAGAACACCTCGGCATCCGGGGGGAAGCTGAGGAACTCCGCGGCCGACGACGCGAGCAACGGATTGTTCGGCGTCGACGCATCCCCGGCGTTGTTGAAGATCAGCGCGGCGGTCGCGAGCGGCATCGCATGCACGGGCAGCATCACGACGTTCATGCCGTTGCCGAGCTTGAAGCGCTGTGCGCCGGAGAGGTTCTTCAGCTGACCCGCATTGCGGACTGGATGCTTCGCCTCCGCCGGATCGACCGGCGGATCGACGAACGCTGCATCGCTCTTCGCCGCGTATTTCACCTTCGAACGTTTGTCCTGACCGAAGCCGTTCGTACCGGGCTTGACGACGACGATGCCGGCCTTGTTCCAGTCGAGATACTTCTTCACGACCGAGCTGACCTTCGCGATGTCGAACTTCGCGATCTTGTCGAGCTCGTGGAACACGTACATGTCACTCGAATCGAAGTCGATGTCCTTCGAGAACTGGATCATCGACGCGACCTGCTCGGTGCGCGCAACGAGGCGCTCGAGCGACTGCACGAACCCGGCTTGGCGGCGCTTGCGGAACGACTCGTTGGCCTCGTAGTTGGCCATATCGAAGCCGCGGTACGCCTGCTTCGCGGCTTTCTGCGCGAACTCGATCGCCTCGTCGAGCTTGCCCATGCCCTTGAGCTCGACCTGGATGACAAACAGCGGCGCGAGATCGCCTCCGAGCACGCCGCCGCCGACGTTGTACGCGAAGTCGTAGTCATGCGCCTTCTCGGCGAGCTCGCCTTCCAAGCGGCCGACGCCGAACTGCGCCATCTCGCCTTCGGGGGTGTTGCGCGGCGGCAGCGGCCAGCCGAACCACACGCTCGGACGCTCGACGTCCGCCTCGAGCTCGACCGTCTTGTGCTCGACGGTGAACGGCTTGACCTCGGTGCGCGGCGCGGCCGCTGCCTTCGGGATCTTCGCAAACCACTTCTGGATCGTGTTGACCGTGTCGTCGATGTTGACGTCGCCTGCAACGAGCAGCACCGCGCGATCCGGCGTGTAGTACTTCTTCATGAAGTCGCAGACCTCAGGGAGCGTTGCGCTCGCGATCTGCTCGTCGTTGCCGCCCACAATGCGCTCGTACGCATGGCCCTTCGGATACATCGCGGCCAGGACGTGCTGATAGAGCTGTCCTTCCGCACTCGACTGCGCGCGAATTTCGTTGCGGACGACTTCGCGCTCGCGCTCGAACTCCTGCTCCGGGATGTTCTGGCACTGGTAGTACATGCGCATCGCCTCGATCTTGAGCATCGAATCGAGGTTCTCGGAGCGCGACGTCATGCGGTAGTGCGTCTGATCCCAGGACGTGTACGCGTTCATGTCCGTCGCGATGTCGAGGATCGTCTGGAAGATCGGCGGCGTATTCGGACCGTCGGGACGCGTCTGGAACATCATGTGCTCGACGAGGTGCGCGATGCCGGCGCGGCCCTGCGGATCCTCGCGCGCGCCGACGTCGTAACGAATGTCCACCTCTGCGAGCTGCGTGCTGTCGTCGGGCATGATCACGAATCGCAGACCATTCGATTCGAGCTTGCCGCGTCGCTCTGAAGCCTTGAACGCAAACTTCGGCGCCTCTGGTGCACAAGAAACCATGAACACTGCGGCGAGCACCGTCGCCATCACCCGGGTCATCGACATGCGCGCGATCTTTGCCAAATCGCACCCGATTGCAAGACTGTCGTCGTCGGGCTGCAGCCTCACCGAAAATGACCTAGCGCGACGTGTCGGCATATCGCCCGCGACACCCCCGTGTCGCAGCCCGTTTCGGATGACTTTGGCCAGGGGCGATGGGATAAGTTGCGCGCAATGTCAAAGGACATGGACAAGGCGTTCTTCGGCCACCCGGCTGGCCTATCAACGCTGTTCTTCACGGAGATGTGGGAGCGCCTGTCGTACTACGGCGCGCGCACGTTCCTAGCGATCTATATGGTGACCCCGGTCGCGCTCGGCGGCCGTGGCATGAGCGATGGCGCGACGGGCCTCGTCATGGCGCTCTACATGTCGTCGGTCTATCTGTTGTCGCTGCCCGGCGGCTGGATCGCGGACCGCTTCATGGGCCAGCGCAAAGCGGTGACGGTCGGCGGTGTTGGCATTGCCCTCGGTAACGCGATGCTCGCGCTGCCGATCGATTCGCTGTTCTTGCCCGGCCTCGCGGTGATCGCGTTTGGCACCGGCTTCCTCAAACCGAACATCTCGACGCTCGTCGGCCAGCTCTACAAGCCCGACGATGTCCGTCGCAACGCCGGCTACACCATCTATTACATGGGCATCAACATCGGTGCCGGCGCGGCGCCGCTCGTTGGCATGTTCATCGCGCAGAGCCCGAGCTTCCGCGCGATGCTCGCCGATCACGGCATCGATCCGAACATGTGCTGGAAGATTGGCTTTGCCGTGCCGGCGGTCGGCATGGTGTTCGGTCTGATCCAGTACTTCATCGGCTACAAGAAGCTTGGCACTGCGGGCATCCAGCCGACGATCCCGACCGACAAGGTCAAGGCGAATCGCGACGTGACCGTGCTCAAGACGATCGCCGCGTCACTCGTCGTGCTGATCGGCGGCGGTATCCTGATCGATCAGTTCGTCTACGAGCTGTCGGGCGAGCTGATCGGCAACATCTTCAGCGTCGGCCTGTTGATCGCCGCGGTCGCGGTGTTCGTCGGCTTCTTCAAGGGCGCACGCGATCACAACGAGCGCACCCGCGTCGCTGCGATGCTGCCGCTGTTCATTGGCGCGATCGCATTCTTCGCGCTGTTCGAGCAAGCGTCGACCACGATGTCGCTCTACGCCGAGCGCATCGTCGATCGTCACCTGCTCGGCTTCTACGTGCCGGCCAGCTTCTACCAGTTCTGGAACGCGATCTTCATCGTGATCCTCGCGGCGCCGTTCGCCGCGATGTGGCTCAAGCTCGGCAAGGCCGGCAAGGAGCCGACGAGCGTCAACAAGTTCGGCATCGGCATGATCTTCGCCGCCCTGTCGTTCTGCGTGATGCTGCCGACGCTCGCGCAGGCAGAGACTGCACAGTGTCTGACGAAGGAAGGCTGCAATCTCGTCAGCCCGTACTACCTCGTCGTCTTCTACTTCGTGTCGACGCTGTCGGAGCTGTTCATCTCGCCAGTCGGTCTGTCGAGCATGTTCGGCCTCGCGCCGCAGCGCCTCGCCGGCATGGTGATGGGCACGTGGTTCCTCGCGACCGCGATCGGTAACTACATCGCAGGCCGCGCGGCGAGCATCTCGGAAGGCCACGGTTACGGCTACCTGTTCAA
Source organism: Kofleriaceae bacterium (assembly GCA_036274355.1). Classification (GTDB taxonomy): domain Bacteria; phylum Myxococcota_A; class Polyangia; order Haliangiales; family Haliangiaceae; genus JABFXX01. The sequence continues at coordinate 12,945 of DASUFX010000300.1, forward strand.
GCTGCTCATCGTCTCGGCGCTCGTGATCGCCGCCGCGCTGTTTGCAGTCGCGCCGCGCATCAAGCGCATGATGGCGAACCCGAAGGCGAGCGCACCGGCCGACCACAGTCAGAAGGCGGAGCCCGATCCGCTGCCGGCCGCGCGCACCGTCGAGGACTGATGCGTGGGCGCAAGCCCGTGCCGCCGGTCCGCGATCCGGACGAAGCGCTCCCCGATGCTCGAGATGGTCTGACCCGGCTCGAGCGGATCATCTTGTGGCAGCTGCGCGAGGCGCAGAAAGAGACCGGTCGCGAGTCGATTCCGGCCCCGATGCTGTACGGCCGCGTCGTCGAGCACATCAGCGTCTCGGTCGAAGAATTCCAGACTGTGCTGACTCGGCTGGTTGGCCGCGGTTTATAACGAGGCGTGCGTTTCCTCCTGATCTTGCTGTGCGCGTGTCGAGTCAGCTGGAGCACGTGGCAGGGCGCGCCGCCGCGCAGCGCGAACAACGTCACGATGACGCTCTATGCGGTCGACGAAAGCAGCATGACGATGGTCCGCTCGGTGCTGCAGCGCGATCCACACATCACGCTGGTCGAATTCGATCCGACGGTGATCGAGAAGCAGAAGACCGACTGCGGCAGCGCGAGCTGTCCGGCCGCCGTCGCGGCAGCGTGCTCGTGGTCCGCGTTGCAGGGCGCCGAGTACTACGCACTCGCGGCTGTCGGCGCGAGCTTCACGTCGGGCTACGAGTGCACGCAGTACAAAGGTGATCTGTTCGCGAAGCACGACGAGTGCGTCGCCGGCCACGTGACGAACGAGCAGACCACGGCGTCGTACACGCTCGACGTCTACGAGGTGAAGACGTGCGAGAAGGTCCCGGCGCTGTCGCAGAAGATGACGGCGCACGCACAAGGACCCGAAGAGCAGAGCAAGCCCGCGGCGCTCGCGAGCCTCGGTGCGCAGGTGCCCGCGAAATCGGAAGGCCTCCCGGATCAGATCGCCATCGATGCGAACGGCCGGATCGCCGGCGACGCGCGCGACGGCTACTACGCGCTGTTCCGCGACGGTCACTATCGCGGTTACGTGCGCGCACGTGACCCCGGCACGCCTGCCGAATCGCTGCGGCCGATGTATTGCTGCCTGTCGCCGCAGCCCGGGGACGCGCTTGTCGCGCGCGGTCGGCGCAAGTTCCTCGACCTCGCGGTCGATGGCGTCATCGGCCAGCTGACCTTTGATGGCGAGCGGAAGATCGCCGGCGGTATCGGCGCGCACGTGCGCCATTACGCGCTCGACGGCGGTTTGCAGTATGGCTTCGGCGTCGATTACCTCGGCAGCGTCGCGACGAAGTCGAACATCTTCTTGTTCACGCCTGAGGTGGGCTGGGGCATTCCGATCGCGCCGGGCTTCGTCGTGTCGGCGAACCTCGGCGTCGGCTTTGCGCGCGCGAACCAGGTGATCGAGAGCATGAACGACGCGGTGCCGTGGTCGCTCACGGGCCACGTGGTGCCGAGTGCGCGCGTGCAGACGTTCTTGACGACCTGGTTCTATCTCACCGGTGATGTCGGCTTCGCGTTCACCGGCACGTTCGACAGCTGGGAAAGCGACGGCGCCCCGGCGGCACGACCGATGACGATGCGTTCGCCGATCGTGCGGCTCTACGCCGGCTTCGACATCTGATCGATCAGCGCGACGATACGCGCGTGCTCTGTAGCACGCCCGGCGCAACCGAGTGCGGCGGCCGTCGCGTGCGCGTAGTACAACGCTCTCGCCGTGCGACTGCTGTTGCTCCTCGTCCTCTTTGCCGGTTGCCGCGCCGGCTTCTACTCCTGGCAGGTCGCACCGCCGAATTCGGCACCGAAGATCAAGATCGCGCTGAATGCCGTCGACGCGAATGCGAGCGGCGTCGCGCGCCCGGTGCTCCAGCAGATCGGCCGCGTCCAAATCTTCGATGTCGCACCGATCGTGCGCGACCGCCTGGCGACCGAGTGCACGAACGAGAGCTGTCAGCTCGCGATCGCGTGCCAGTGGTCGACGCAACACGGCGCCACGTACTACGCGCGCGCGTCGGTCGCTGCGACGGCAGGAGCGTACGTGCTCGACGTCTACGACGTGAACGGCTGCAAGCGCGTTCCCGCGCTATCGCAGGAGCTCGGTGGACAGGCGCAACCAGCGCACGCCGAGCCCGAAGGTCAACCACCGGGACAGACGCCGCCGGTTCCCGAGCAGCCGACGATCGGCAAGAACGGCATCGAAGGCGCTCCCGGTGACGGTTACTACGCGCTGTTTCGCGGCAACAAGTACCTCGGCGAGGTGCACGTGCGCGACGCCGGGAGCCCCGACGAGAAGGTCCGCGCAATGCACTACGGGACCAAGCCGATGGTTGGCGACTTGCTCGACCCGCGCGGCATTCGTAGGTTCGTCGACGTCGCGCTGTCGGCCGGCGCGGCGTGGGCATTTAGCGAACCGATGCTCGGTTTGGGTGCGCACCTCCGCTTCTACAGCTTTGAAGGTGGCCTTCAGGTCGGCTTCACGGGCGAGCTTCTCTTCCACGATGACGACTTTGTGGGCGTGTTCACCGGCGAGGTCGGCTACGGGTGGCCCATCGCGCCAGGGCTCATCCTGTCGGGCAATCTCGGCGCTGGAACCGTGACGACGCACTACTACCGTCCCGAGCTCGAGTTTCCGCTCGGCGGGAGGGGTTCGCAGCTCACGCCGCTCGTCCGGCTCCAGACGTTCTTCGTCGGGTCGTACTACGCGACGCTGGACGTTGGCGTCATCCTCACCGACGACGCCGACAAGTTGGATTTACCCGCGGCGCAGATCCCGTTCCTGCGGCTCTCGCTCGGTGCCGACGTCAGATCGTCGGCCAGCGAGAAAAATAGTCACGCGCGGCGGGCGGCAGCTGCGCGAGCAACCACTCCCACGTCGGCTCGGTAACCAGCACGAGCCCGTTGCGGTGGCGCGGATGAAAGCCGACTGGCGGCGTCACGCCGGGCTCGTTGCGCGCGCGATCGAGCGCAGCATCGAGCGGCGATTCCATGCCGATGAAGGCGAGCGGCATCATCCGCACGCGGTCGGCGTATGGCACGCGATCGGGCGTGAGGCTGACCGGCACGCGCGCGTACCACGCGACCATGAACAAGATGTGGCGCTCGGGAACGATGACGGTCTTGCCGGGTGGAATCTGCTGCGCTGACGCCATCACCGCCGCGACCATCGCGGGATGCGCGAGCACCATGCCTTCCGTCGGTCTCGCGTGCGGCCGGATCGCGAGGAACAGCGCCAGGCCCGTCGCTGCGAGATCGCGCTCGTGCTTCGTGAGCCGCTTGATCCGCATGAGCAGCGCGTCGGCGACGATGCCGGCGTTCAGCGCGAGCGGCACGAACCCGGCGATGCGGAGCCGGAACCCGAGACCCTGCGGATCGTCGACGGCGAGCCAGGGCAGGGCGATCGCGACACCAAAGCCGATCACCATCCACATCGCGACGCGCTCGCCATGGTGTCCCTTCGCGGCGCGCGGCCGCCGCCATACGAAGACCGCGGCGGCAAGCGCGACGACCGCACCGATCGCTGCTTCGTGATCGAACGCGAGCGTGAGGTGCTCGGTCGCGAGTGCGGGCGCCGACCAGTGCGCGCTGGTGGTCAGTGTGTCGCCGAGCAGCGCGATGTCGCTCGCCGACAGGAAGCGTTGCGGGAACGCGAGGCCGAGGACGAGCGCGACGACCGCGAGCAGGGCGAGCGCGATCAACAGATAGAGCAGACGGCGGCCGCGGAGCTTCGCGCGACCGCGTGCTTCTTCGATCGTCGCCGGAATCGCGATCGCGATCACCGTCACGGCGGCAAGCTTGTGTGTGAGCAGCGCGGCGCAGAGCCCGCCGATCGCGAGGCCGATGCGCAGTCGCGACGGCGTCTCGAGCGCGCGCAAGAGCAGCCACAGCGCGGTGAGCCCGACCGTGAGCCCGACGCCTTGCTTGACGAACTCGATCGTCAAGTACGCCGAGCTCGCGCTTGCGGTCGCGACGGCCGCCGCGACGAGCCCTGCGCCACGACTCGCGCCGAATCGCGTGCCGACCGCGTAGGCCGGGAGCCCGATCAACGCGCCGCCGAGCGCCGCCCCCAGCTTCGCGCCGACGATCGGATCGGTCGCCGCCGCGAACGGCGCCATGAAGTAGAACGTCAGCGGCGAGGCCGGGTACTGCAGCGTCCCGTGCTCGAGAATCGAGCGGACCTGGATCGGATAGAAGTAGCCGTCGACGCCGAGCGGGAACGGCGTCGCGAACAACAGCTGGC
>DASUFX010000301.1:0-9126 GCA_036274355.1 Kofleriaceae bacterium
CCATCTGCAGTCGTTCGCGCAGCACCTCGGTTACGGCGTCGCGACCGCCGCGACCACGCGCTTCCTCGAGCAGCGCATGTGATCACGGCTCCGCGAGCAGCTCGCGCGCGAGTGTTGGTGCACGCAGCGCTTCGGGGCCGATCAAGCGATAGCGCAGCCGCCGCTTGCGGTCGTAGACGTTCACGTGCGGCAGCGTACCGATGTCGTACGCCTTCGCGACGGCCGTGAACCCGTCGCCGACGTCGACCTTGCGCACGATCACCTGCGGCTGCTTCGCGATCTGCACCGCAATCATGCCGGTGACGATCGTGCATGCCTCGCATGACGTGCTCCAGAAGTCGACGATCGTCACGTAGCCGTCGACGAGTGAATCCTCGACGTGAACGAGCGCACCATCGGTGTTGAGCTGGACCGTCTTGTCGACCGGCGTTGGCGGCGGCGTGCTCGCACCACAGGCCGCGAGGGCGAGGAGCCAGCGCTTCACTGTGACTCGGCGAGCTGCTTCACGAGCCGCGCGACGTCCGTGCGCGAGAGCCCCGCGTGATAGACCTGCTCGATCATCACGCGATCGCCAGACACGAGCTCGCTCGCGCCGAGCCGCAGCACGCCATCCGTATCGATCGTGACCTCGACGAGCACCAGCACGTCTCCGCCCGGCGCCTCGGGAAGATCGACCACGGCGTAGCGGCCGAGGTGGCGATTCGCCGACGGATCTGCCGACTCACCCTCCCAGAGATCGAACTCGACGCGTACTTGATCGTCGTGGCGCGTCGGCAGCAGCTTGTGCTCGCGCGTCGGGATCACGGAGCTCTGCGCGATCACCGGCTCGCAGTCCTGGCCCTGTCGCGACATCATGAGCCCGCGCGCTGCCACATCGATCAACAAGACGCCTTCGATCGTGCCGTCGAGCCGCGCAACCTCGAGCGCTGCACCGACCGCGACGACCTCTTCGGGGTTCGCGATCACGCTCGGCTCGCGGCCGGTCATTCGCGCGAGCTCCTTGCGCACGACCGGCATGCGCGTGCTGCCACCGACGAGCAGCACTTCTTCGATCGCGTCGCGCTGGCGGCTCGAGCGAAGCAACGACTCCTTCACCGGCGGCTCGAGCCGCTTGACGAGCGGCGACGTCCACAGCTCGAGCTCGTCGCGACGCAGCATGCGCACGTACTCGAGATGCTTGCCGCTTGGCAGCTGTGCGAGATCCGGAATCTGCAGCTTCGCGGTCGCGTGGTCCGACAGCTCGTGCTTCGCAAGCTGCGCGGCGAGGCGCAGCTTCTCGATCGCGCTCGCGTCCGTCGACACATCGATACCGCGGCTCTGGCGCACGTCGCGCACGAGGTTCTCGACGAGCACGCGATCGACATCGTCGCCACCGAGGAATGGATCGCCGGTCGTCGCGAGCACCTCGAACACGCCCGCATCGACATCGACGAGCGCGACGTCGAACGTGCCACCACCGAGATCGCACACGAGATAGCGGCGATCCGCGCCGCGGTGCGCCCCGTGACCGAGCGCAGCGGCCGTTGGCTCGCTGAGTAGCCGCATCACTTGCAACCCGGCGATCTGCGCGGCGTCCTTCGTCGCCTGGCGTTGCGCGGCGTCGTACCAGGCGGGCACCGTGATCACCGCGCGCGTCACCGGCTCGCGGAAGAACCGTTCGGCCGTGCGCTTGAGCTCGCGCAGGATCAACGCCGAGACTTCCTCGGGCGACACCGCGCGACCGGCGGCGAGCTGGATCCAGGTATCGCCATTCGGCGCCTCGGTGAGCTCGTACGGCAACACGCGTGCGAGCTTGCGCACCTCGGGATGATCGAAGCGCCGACCGAGCAAGCGCTTCGCGCCGAAGATCGTGAGATCGGGGCTGTGCTCGAGCCCTTCGCGAGCGGCTTCGCCGACGATCGGCCCCTGCGGCGAGAACCACACGAGTGACGGCAGCATCGTCGAGCCCTCTTCGGTCGTCAGGATGCGTGGCGCACCGTCGCGATCGATCACCGCGACCACCGAGTTCGTGGTGCCGAGATCGATGCCAACCGCCCTGCCCTTCACCGGAACAACCTCCGCATCGCATCCGCTTCGGCGGTGCCGTGGCGGCGAATGTGCTCGAGCATCTTCGATGCTTCGGAGCACTGCTCGTGATGCGCGAGCGCGGTCTCGAGCTGCGCGGTGGCAAGCATCAGCTCGCCGTCCAGCACGGCTGCGAGCGCCGTCGCGACGTAATAGAGCGAGCGCAGCGGCTTGCTGCGCGGATAGACGACAAGCGCAGCCGCGAGCACCTCACGCGCGGCGTTCGCATCACCCAGCGCGAGCATCGCGCGTGCGCGTCCTTCGTAGGCCTCGCTGCCCTGGCCCGATGCAGCGCTCGGCGGCGGTGGCGGCGGCACGGGTTGCGGCGTCGGCGGCCGCTCGAACCGGCGCAGCGAACCCTTCGGTGGCGTCGCGTTCGCCGGATCGCTCTTGATGTCCTCGAACGCGACGAGCCAGCCCGCAGGTGATGCGACCGTCGGGCCCGCTGTCGCCGCACGCCCTTCGGCAACGAGCGACGTGCGCATCCGATCGTAGGCGCGGTTTGCGAGAATCGTCAGCTCCTCGGCGAGGTGCGTGATCGCGGGCGCGTTGCGGCGTGCAACCAGATCGGGATGGTTGCGGCGAATCAGATCCTTCCAGCTCGCGCGCACGAGCTCGGGGCCCGCATTCGGCGGCACGCCGAGCACGTCGTGCACCGCCGCCTGACGCAGACGGCGGAGCTCCGCGGTCAGGTGCTGGAACAGCTCGCGCTCGTCGGCCGGCAAGTCGTCGCCGCCAATCTGCGACTGCGATCGACGCACGGGTGGCGCAGGCGTCACCAGGTGCGCCGCCGCGATATTCGGATCGGTCTCCGGATCCTCGGCGTCGCGCTGTAGTCGCTTGAGGCGTGCTTTGACCTCGTCGGTGAAGCCGGTCAGCTCGATCTCGATCCACGTGCGCGACTTGTCGACCTTGCCGTCGACCTCGACTGGCGCGGACTTCTGGACGACGCCCTCGATCGCGACGACCACCTCGTTCGGCAGCTCGAGACCGATCGTCACCTGCATGCCGGTCTTCGCCGAGAACGGCACCTTCATCGAAAGCAGCTTGCCCTTGCGCAGTTTGCGGGTCGTGAAGATGTCGACCTGCTCCCAGCTCGAGCACCGCACTTGCAGCGTTCGCGACGCCACTACTTCCCCTTCTTCGGGGGCTTGTAGTCTGGATCGGGCTCGAGCTCGACCGTCCGCGACAACATCGGCTTCTTCTTCGCGACATCGATCGGCGTGCTCGGATCTCCGCCGTCGCGCCACTCGTCGGCCTTGAACATCACGTGCTGCGTCTTGAAGCCGGGTTTGACCACCGCTGCTTCGTAGTCGCGTCCCGCGATCAGCTCGTTGAACTGCGCGTGGTTCGCGCCGATGAACAACCACACCTCGGCGTCTGCCGGAGTCGACTCGATGTGCACGATGCCAGCGCCGACCACTCCGGTGGAACCGAGCACAGGCGTCGTCGGTTGCAGCGGAAGCACTGGCTCGGCCTTCGCCTTCGACGGCTTCATCGTCACGGTGAGCTTCGCCTTGAGCGCTTCCTTCGCGCCGCTCCAGCTCGTGCCGTTGACTTGTGCCTCGGTGACCTCGTTGCCGCTGTGCAGGAGCACCATGTCGTGCGCCTGATCGGCGTGCAGCTTGATCGTCGTGTCGAGCGGCGTCTTGCCCAACTTGAGCCAGATGCCCGCGCCCGACGACGTGATGTCGAGCGCGCCCGAGTCGGCTTGCGCCTCGCGCAGCTGCTTTTCGATGTCGTCCTTCTCTTTGAGCTGCTTCTCGCGCTCTTCCTTGGCCTGCGCCTCGCGCGCTTTGTCTTCCTGGAATTTCGTGTAGACGACGTAGCCAGCACCGCCGAGCACGCCGAGCACGAGAAGGCCCGCGACGGCGCTGCGCAGCGGGCTCTTCAGCCTTGGCGTCGGCATGTCGTCGTCGCGGATCGGATCGACGATCGGCTGTGCGCGCGGCGCGGGTTTGCGCTGCTCGGGTTTGCGCTGCTCGCTCTCGACGCGCTTCGCCGCCTGCTCGATTTTCTGACTCGACGCGCGCCGCGCGCCCGACGCATCCAGATCGTTGATCGCATCGAGCGCCGCGGCCTCGTCGGCAGACGTGGTACCGCGCGACGGTGGCGGCAGCGGCGTCGCGTCATCTTCCTCGTCGTCCGGATCATCGAGCGACGGCACGCGCGGCACCGGCATGCGCCGCTCGTTGCGAATGACCTCGGAGATCGGATCGCGGCGCTTCGCGGCACCGGCCGGATGGTCGTCGACCTGTGTGAGGCCGGTGTCATCACCGCCGCCGAGATCTGCGAGCAACGCGTCGAGCCGGTTCTGGGTGCTGTTCGCACGCTGGTGTTTGGCGCCGAGCGCTTCGACGTCCTTGCGCGGCGGCGTCGTGACCTTCACCTCGGACTTACCGAGCGACGCGAGCAGATCCTCGGTCGCGTCGTCGATGTTCTCGTCGGTCGCCGACAGCCCGGCTTCCTTGATGAGCTCGCCACGGTCCGCGAGCTCCCAGCGATCGTCTTCCATCGCCTCGATCAAGTTCTCGAGCATGTCGCTCGCGGTCTTGTAGCGGCGCGTCGGATCGGTATCGAGCGCGCGCTGTACGAGCCGCTCGACCGCGGGCGTCACGCGCAGCGAGCCGGGCGGCACTTCGCCCGACAGCATCGTGAACATCATCGCACCCACGGCAAACACGTCGACGCCCGGCGTCGGATCCTCGCCAACGACGAGCTCGGGCGCGATGTAGCCGGTGAGCCCGCGCCATAGCGACGAGTCAGCACCTTGTGCGACTGCGGTGGTGAGCGCGAGCCCGGCGATGAAGTCGGCGAGCAGCACGTTGCCGTCCTCGCCGATCAGCACGCTGCGCGGATGCACGGCGCCGTGAATCACGCCCGCGCGGTGAGCCGCGGCGAGCGCTTCGATGACCGACTTGCCGATCTGTCCTGCGACCGGCGTCGACAGCTTGCCGCCCTGCTTGCCTCGCGCCTTCGCGGACGTGATCAGATCCTGCACCGTGACGTAGCGGCCAACGCCGCGGGTAACGATCACGACATCAGGGCCGCCCGACTCCACGGTCATGGTCGGCACGATGTTCGGGTGCTCGAGCTTGGTGAGCTTCGCGATGTTCTTCGCGTCGGTCAGCGAAATCCGGAAGGCGTCTTCTTCCAGCATCCGCGGATCGACGACCAAGCCGCGCAAGTTGCGCTGCCCGCCGAACGACGCGCGATGGATCGCACCGTACATCGTGACCGCGAGACGCTCGCTGAGCACGACCCCGGCGATGATCTGCTCGGCCGCTTGGCCTGCCATCGTCTACTGACTATAGCAGCCGGAAGTACACGTTCAGAAACGGCTCGGCGAACAAATAGAACACCGCCGCGATGGCCAGAAAGGGCCCGAATGGCAGCTCCGACTGCATGATTTGCTGTTTCTTTCGCACCAGCACGGCGATGCCGATGATCGAGCCGACCACCGAGCCGCCGAATAGCGACACGACCACACCTCGCCAGCCGAACAGTGCCCCGATCAGTGCGAGCATCGTGGCGTCGCCGAGGCCGAGCCCCTCGCGCTTGCGGATGCGCAAATACAGCTCGCCGATCAGCCACGGTAGGCCGTAGCCGATGGCGATGCCGACGAGGCCCTCCCACCACGGCCGAAACGCAAGACTCGCGGCATAGAACGCGACGATCGCCGGGATCGTGACCTTGTTGAGGATCAGCTTGTGGTCGATGTCGATGAACGTGATCACGACCATGACCCACACGAACGCGGCGTAGACCACGAAGTGCAAAAGCCGCGTGTCGAATGGCTGGAATAAGCCGCCCGTCCCGAGCGTGAACCACCACGCGCAACCGAACAGCGCGCCGGTGACCGCCTCGACCAGCACGTAGCGCGGCGAGAACTCGGCCTTGCAGTTGCGGCAGCGCCCGCGCAGCCACAGGTAGCTGAAGAGCGGCACGTTGTCGTACCAGCGGATCGGTGCCTTGCACGCAAAGCAATGCGAGTCGGGCTTCACGACCGATCGGCCCTTCGGGAATTCCTCGGTCGGCGGCCAGCGGTAGATGCAGACGTTCGCGAAGCTGCCCCATACGAGGCCGAGCACGACCGCGACGACCAGGCCTCCGATGGAGGTCGCAAGCGGCTGGAGCTCCGACACCTGGAACACCGTAGCTCGGTTGACCGTAGCCGTCGAGAAAGCTAAGACCGTTGGGAATGCGCCGCCTCGCGTTGTTTGCCTGCTTGGCACTAGTAGGGTGCGGTCGCTCCGAAGGCGTGCCGGACGAGCAACTCGGTGGTCTCGTCATTGCCCCGAAGACAAAAGCCGCGCCGATCGATGTCACGCGGGCAGCGAAAGATCCGCGCGAGCTTGGCCGCGCACTGTCGCTACCGTACGGCGACGTGATCACCGCGCTCGGGCCCCACACGTACGCGATCACGACTTCCACGGTCGTCGAAGAAGGCGGCAAGAAGGTCAACGAGCTCTCGGATCAAACCAAGATCGACCTCGGTGACAACGCGGCGTTCTCCGCCGTCTACACGAACTCGGCCGACTACGGCCGCGAAGCGATCTCGATTGGCGGTCAGCTGTATCTGCGTCCGCGCTATCAGCGCTGGCACGGTCGCGCGCCCGAGATGCCCGACGAGCCGGCGCAGATCCGCGACTCGTTCTTCGTGCCGCTCGCCGCGACGTGGGAGCTGTTCGCGCCGGGCGCCGAGCTGAGCGATCTCGGAACCGCGCAGGTGGCGGGTCGCAGCGGCAAGAAGATTGCCGTCAAGCTGTCGCCGAATGGCGCGAAGCCAGCCGCCGAAACGGTGAGTCAGCGCAAGTGGCGCGAGAAGCGCTCGATCGAAAGCCTGAGCGGCGAGATCGTCATCGACGCCGACAAAGGCGTTCCGCTGAGCGTGAAGCTCGCAGGCACGATCGGATTCTCGCGCGATGGCCGCCACTTCACGATGAAGGTCTCACTCGAGGCAAGTGCGACGGCGTTCGGCAAAGTCGCGATCGCGGCACCGCCCGCCGACCAGGTCGTCGCCACGCCCGAGCGCTTGCGGGAAGTCGACGACCGCGACTTCCTCTTGCAGGGTATTGCCCCGCCTCTGCGCCGAAATCCCGATGGAACCGCCGTCACGCCACAGCCGAAAATGGCTGGGCCCGGCTCAGTCACTCCACAACCGAAGGAAGCTGGGTCAAACTCGGGTAAATGACCGCGCTCGTCCAGCGTCGCGATTACCTCGTCGGCCAGCGCCGCACGATCATCGCGCGCTCGTTGATGGGCAGCCTTGCCGGTGCGTTACCGATTCCGTTCCTCGATGACTGGGCGGTCGGTCGATTACTCGGCGGCGGGTACCGCAAGATCGCGGCCGCTCACCAGGTCGACATGACCGATGAAGCGGTCGACAACATGGTGCACGGCCCGACGAAGCCTCCTCCGATCGCGCAGATGGCGATCGGCGGCGTGCTCTCGCGTGTCGCGAGCAAAGCTGCGCGCCGCATGATGCTCGCGATCGCGACCGTCAACCGCGCGCGGTCGGCGGCACGCACGTTCACGGCGATGACGCTGTTCGATCACTACTGCGCGAAGCTGCACACCGGCTTTGGCCTCGACGGTGCGACCGCGCTCGCGTTGCGCGAAGAAATCATTCGCACGATCGATCAGACGCCCGGTGCGCTCGCGTTCCATCCGTTCCGCCGCGGTGCCTTGTCGGCCGCGCGCGCGACGCTGAAGGCGCCGCTCGAGCTCGCGGACCTCGCCTCCGGCGGCCGGCTGCGCAAGCTGCTCTCGAACAAGAGCGAGATCACGACGCCGCAGACCGTCGACGAGGTCGAGCAAGCGATGGAATCCGTGCTCGCCGACAAGACGACGTTTTTGTCGCGCACGGTCGCCGCCGTCGAGGTTCAGCTGTCGGCGGAGGTCAATCCGTACCTCGACGACGTGCTCGAGTCTCTCGATCGCCGATGGCGTGCGCGGGTGGCGGCGAAAGCCGATCTGAAATGAGCGAGCGGTCAGAGCTAGTCAACGCCAAGCGCGTCGTCATCAAGATCGGCAGCCGCTTGATTCAGGAATCGCCGGCGAGTCGGCCCGCGACGGTCGCGGATCAAGTCGTCGAGCTACGCCGGCGCGGCATCGAGGTCGTCATCGTATCGTCGGGCGCGATCGCGCTCGGTTTGCCGCGCCTGCAGATGAAGCAGCGGCCGACCGAGATGCCCGAGCTGCAAGCAGCAGCCGCGGTTGGCCAGTCGCGACTCATGCAGCATTGGGAGCACGCGTTCGGTGCGCACGACATCGAGATCGGCCAGGTGCTGCTCACGCACGACGACCTCGGCGATCGGCGACGCTTTCTGTCCGCGCGCCTCACGCTGCGCGCACTACTCGATCACGGCGTCGTGCCGATCATCAACGAGAACGACACGGTCGCGACCGAGGAGATCAAGTTCGGCGACAACGATCAGCTCGCCGCGCTCGTCTCGAACCTCGTATCCGCGGACGTGCTCGTGATCCTCACCGATGTCGAAGGCGTGCGCGACGCGCAGGGCGTACGCATGCCGATCGTGCGCGACATCGATCGCGAAGCGGCTCCGGTCGCCGGCTCGACCGGCAGCAGCGTCGGTTCGGGCGGCATGGCGAGCAAGGTCGGCTCCGCCCGCATCGTCACCCGGACGGGTGTGCCGGCAGTCGTCGCGCCGGGCCGCGAGGCCGATGTCCTGATCCGCATCCTCGCCGGCAACGACGTCGGAACGCTATTCGTGCCGAATGGCCGCGAGCTGTCGTCGAGAAAACACTGGATTGCGTACGGCAGCAAACCTGTGGGCAAGCTGACCGTCGACGATGGCGCCGCACGCGCGCTACGAGATGGTGGCAAGAGCCTGCTTCCTGCCGGAATCGTTGCGGTCGAGGGCGACTTCGAGCTCGGGGACACGGTCTCGATCGTCACGCGCGATGGCCGCGAGCTGGGCCGTGGTCTCGCGGCCTACCCGGGTGATGATCTGCGCAAGATCCGGGGCTTGCATTCGGCCGGTATCGAGGCCACGCTGGGATACAAGTCCATCGACGAAGCTATTCACCGGGATGATC